>JADJIS010000001.1:0-300000 GCA_016706865.1 Bacteroidota bacterium
CAGTAAAATCTCATTGGAACGAAGGGTTGGTATCAGGCATTTTATTCTCTTTACACCTTTGGATTGAAGCTGCTCAATTAATTTTGTATCGTTGCTGAAATAAGGGGAAATTATTTCAACCTCTGAGATATTATCACCTGAGAATATACTTTGCTGTTCCAAAAAATCGATGAAAGGAGAAGTAAGACTATTGTAATAAGCTAAATCAAAATCAACATACCTTAAAAACTCATGAATTATTTCTTCTGCTGGCAGAAGATTTTGTAAGCCTACTATTTTTCCAATTTCAGAAATATAATCCTGAAGGCCGTTTGTTGATGATCTATTCGGATGATTTTTAGTTGGTTTTAATTCTAATACAGAAAAACATTCAAAATTATCGCACCAACCTGTTGGAGTTAAATTACCGGAACCAGTAATAAAAAGAAGTGTTCGATTTCTGTTTTCATCTTCAACCAGAATGAAAATATGTTTAGGATGAAAATTGCAGATTGCACCGATAGCAGATGGAACTTTCAAGCAATAGATGTCGTACCCTAATGTGGGAGCCTGTGTATTGTCCTTGGCATAATAATCACAGAATACTGCCACCGGTGGAATCAGGTTTTCTTTAGCACAGTACCGCCATAAAATTTTGTTGTAAATAGCTTCATCCCTGAAATCTTTACCGGGGACAAATAAGGGCATCACGAAATTCTCAAAAAATAAAGGGTCGAAATTAAAAGTATGAAAAACAGCAGCAATTACTTTTCTATTCTTGATAGCTTCTTTGATATGATCCCTCAGAATTATTCTTTCCATCTTAATTGAGCTGTTTGTGTAAAGAGATAAAAGTGGAAAAGAAATAATTGAAATCGTTTTGTGTTTCAGGGTCGTATTCTTCTCTGAAAAAAGCACCCTCAAAATGGTTTACTTCCAAGCCTTTCTCTGTGAACTGCATCCAAGCAGCAGAATTACGCCTTGCGGCAACTTCCTCATTCCGCTTAACCAGACCTAATACCAATTCATAGTTACTGAGAGTTAAAAGTGTGGCAAGTGACCTTGTAGTTTCATCAAAACCTTTGGATTCAAATGTTGACCTCCAATTTTTGATATAAGGATCAGTTTCTATTTCTTCATTCTTCCAGTAGGATTTAGTTTGTAGGTATCTAAATATTCTGTTCAAGGGGCAGATAACTTTTTCTGTATTTGCAATGTAGCCCAGTATAGCTTTAAAGTTTGAGTTACTGCTTGCATCGGTTAATGCCTGAATGAGTTCGTAAAAACTAAGGTCTCTGAAATCAGGGTTATTATCAATCTGATTCAATAATTCTTTGCCGCAAGTATCATCCAAAAGTTTTTCTATAAATAGCTTCTTCTCGGTACCTGACGGCTTTTGCAAAAAATCTGACCATTCATCCATTTTATCAGATTCAATATATGCAGGTTGAGCATCTCTTTTTTTACTCAGTAAAGTGGCCTGGCGAAGAAATGCATCATTATTTAAAACTTTAGGAATATAGACATTTGAATATTCTGGCATTTCTGTAAGCCTCATTTCTGAAAATGGGCTGTTGTATTTACCCCATATACCGTA
This sequence comes from Bacteroidota bacterium, assembly GCA_016706865.1. Classification (NCBI taxonomy): domain Bacteria; kingdom Pseudomonadati; phylum Bacteroidota; species Bacteroidota bacterium. The sequence goes on from JADJIS010000001.1 coordinate 1,577, forward strand.
TGCTTTTTGATTTGATAATAGCTGGTCAGCTATTGCTGATGAAATTCTCACAGATGCCGGGTTGCCGGACATCAACTTTCTTACTTTATCTACTCCGTTAAATCCTTCTTTTTGATAGCTTTTATAACGAGTGTACGCCATCATCTGCTCAAAACGCAAAAAGAAAGGTTCAAACTGTTTGTCTTCAATTTTTAATTCCTTTTTTAACGCATAGGCCAAACACAAAATTTGAAAATCTTTAATACTACCTGATACTGTTGAAAGATATGGTATGAGCTTTCTGCCAGCCGCTTGCCAAACCACCTGAAATCCCAATGGATCACGGGAACCTTTTATCGAATAGTTAGGGTCTTGTTCTGTGATGAAATACATTCAACTAATATTTAGGATAAGTTTAAAATAGTTTGACACCTCTTCCGAAATCGTTGTAAAGTGAAGTATGTCTTTGTCTGCGATAAGCAATGTGCAAAGCCTGGCTCTGGAAGTAGCTACGTTAAACCTGTTTATTTGTAATGCAAACGGTATGCTTTCAGTTGGTATGAAGAAAATACAGAAGTCTGTTGTTAAGCCTTGTATTCTGTCTATCGTTTCTACCAATACATCTTCTGTATTTGAGCATTTGGAAAAAATCTCTTTTTGTAGAAAACGAATTGTATCCCGGTTAAATGCCAATACAGCGATTTCAGCTTTAGCATTATATTGCTTTAACTCATTAACCAATTCAACAATAAATTTAGAGCACTCGCCTGAAGGTATTCGACCATCTGGTAATTCAAACATCTTTAATGAAGTACCCCCATTAGTTTGGAATGTATTTTTTAGCAATGGAAACTGACTGAAGTTCAATGGGAGCTGGGCATCTGATTTGCTCTTTAACATCCCAGAATAAAAAGAGTTAGTTGCATCAACACTGTTTTGTGTTAGCCGGTATGAATCGGTAAGTATGTATTGCTTTGTATTTGGCAAATAGTAACTTATCGCTTTTAGGCCGCAAACCATCCAGTGGTAATTGTTGATGTCCTCAGGTGCATATTCTTTATGAAAAATAGGTTCAAGCTGTTTTATGTCGCCTATGATTATACATTTCTTACCCAGCTTTCTCGCTAATGCAATCGTAGATAAAAACGCCTGACTTGCTTCTTCGATAATAATGTAATCAAAATGATCATCAACCATTGCCTTTGAAGCAATCTGAGACATGATGTAGTAGGTAGACAATAACATTTGAGGCTTCTGTTGACTAATGCTTTTAAAAGCCTTTATACCTCTTATTTTCTTGTTCTTTGATTCATCGGCAGTCAGAGCTGATTTAAATATTTTACCTTCTGCTAATCCTGTTTTCAGATGCTCTTTTTCTGCCAATTCAACTAAAGCCCTGTTGGTTAGAGCAGTTACTAATATCCTGTAATCTGTTTTTAAAAAGGCACTACAAAGTTGTGACATCAGATACGTTTTACCTGTGCCGGGTGGACCTTGTATGATGATTATTTCATTTTGAATTAAATCGGTTTGAATGTTTGTTACAATATCTTCATTGACAACTAATGGTATAGGTTTCCATTTTGCTTCATTAATATCTAAGGACAATATCTCATTTGAATTTGCAGGTGTTTCCTTTAAGAAATTTAGAAGATTCAATAGATAATTTAGTGGTGGGTCGGTGGGTGCTAAAAATACCAATGCATCCTTCTGATATTTTTCGACATCTTCAACCTTTACACCGGACAAGCCAACAATGGAGTGATCCTTTTCATAAGTGAAGAAAACCGTTTTTGATTCAAATTGTGCATTAACTTTTGTTCTTAAATCTTTGTAGGTTAAACCGCCCCAATTTCTCACCGCATCGTTCTGCATCTCGGAAACGAAACACTGAAAGTGCTCGTTTTTTCTTGGAGGTAAACATATCTTATGATCAAACTTAACAATCAGATTACCCCTCGCTTCATCAAAACCCTGGTAACGGCATAAATACAGTTGACCATCAACAAACATTTTAGCAGCTTGTTTCCTAAGTAGCTTTTCAAACTCATTTGTTTGATAGGTTAATTCATCCTGAATAAGATTTTGGTGTTTATTACTATTGATAATCATCTTCAGGGTTTAGTAGTTTAAATATGTCATTTGATTTCTTCCTGGAATTATCTCTATCAATCACCAGCAGGTGTTTATTTGCATCTCGATTATGTTCGCAGAAATCAAATAAATCTTCCATCGTTTTTTCATATTGATAAGCAAGCAAATGACTTGTGTTCAGACTCAATATTTCTTCAGCCGTTTGGTATATTTTTATTGGTGTCTTTGTGCCAAAATCCAATGCCATTTTAAACCCTTCATCTCGCATTCGTAAGATTTCATTCGTATGTATATACGCAAATGAACCTCTTGCACTATGTACAAAATACTTTTCGTTTTCGTTTATTAACTGGTTAAAGTCCTTGTCTGCTGTATCAAATTGAATTATTGTCGCCTTAGCTAACTTCAACTTCGCAATTAAATTGTATAATTTCTGCTTTTCCTTTGGGTGGCTTTTAGAAAGTTCCAAAATGTTTTTCAATTCCGGAATGTGTTCAGCCCATTCAGTATTCTCTAACTCGGAGCTAATAAAGTTTTCAACTTCTTTTATGAAATCATATTCAGTTTCATCCTTATCCTTTTTTTGGCCAGCATCCTGATTATTCTCTTTTGCCGAATTGTCTTCTTCCTCGGAGTCACCAAATTGAGCTGATGAATTAGCTTGGCTTGACTTGCTTGGGCGAATCGATTCTTTTAAAGAAATAACTTTTTCCTGAATTGCGGCGTAAATGGGTAAGGACTTAACCATTTCTAAACTGAGGCCGACCGATTCAAGATACTCGTTTACTTGATAATCAGAAAGCTCCAAGAGTAATTGGATTTCCTGTTCCAATCCATTACACTTTAAGAAAGATGTTAAATAATGTGATATATTAAATCGTTCAAGTGGATTTTGCCAGCTATTTGTAAAATAAAACCCTTCGTCTGATAAATAATATTTTACACTTGAACCTTTAATTTCAATATCTCCATAATTTAAAATCAAAAGAATCTCTTTACAAATGTAGAACTTGAAATTTTCAACACTTTTATATGCTTTGCTGAGATAATCTTCTTCGACCTTAATCTTCATTCTTGATCGAAGTATTAATGACAGTGCTGGTAGAAACTCTAATATTTTGATTGATAGTTTTACATCTTCTTTTTCCTCTTTTACTTTATAATCACATTTGTCAACTATCGGAACCCGAAATAATGAAAATAACTTTTCTACTTTATCATCTAAATTTACGTTTTTAGGAATTAATATGGATGGTATTTTATCATTATATTCATTAAAACCTTCAATTCTCAACCAAATTACTTCCGAGTTTTTTCTCGAAACAAAATCATTACATAAGAATTTACTTTTTTTCGCCCAATCTTTGATTTCCTTTTCTTCCTGAATTGTCAATTCATTTAGACCATTAATAATTTCGTTATACAACAAGCCTACTCTCCTAATATTGTCTCTTTTAAAAAATCCTTTCTCATTCGTGTCATTGTTAATTGAAGAGAGTATGTTTAGCATATCTGCTAATGTCAATTTTGATTTCAAACCAATTAATTGTATCCACTCTTTAGAAAGAACTTTAGGAACCTGGATAATCGGAATGTATTCACCACCCAATTCTATTATCTTATCCGAATTGGCAAAAACATCAGAAGCCAAAAGACAATTTTTCTTATTCGTAGGAATACATTGTTTTGACTTGAGATGCCAAAATATAAATGAAGGGATGCAAACTCTATTACTTTCAAAGTGCCCCCAACGCATTAAGTCAATTGATTTAAGAACTGTTGAATTTAATTTATAAACCCTTGCTTCACGCTTGGGTCCATGACTATTATACATTGTCAAATTGGGCTCAATTGAAAGGCTATATTTTGAAATCAATCTCTCCCAAAATATTGAGGAAAATTTAAATTGAGTTGTTTTGGTTAGGAAAGAGAAATAGGTAATATAAGCAGGATAGTTCTGAGGAAGGTTAGTATTTACCAAGTGTGGATATGTGTGCCCCTCTTTCCCATATTCAACGGCAGCAGTAAAAAACGGACCACCAAATTCATCATCCGTATTTTGTATTTTATAATTGGTTAGTATATTTATATCATCTGCGACATCAATTGCGACAAATAGGGTTTTCCACTCATAGGCATTATACCTACCAACATACTCTGCCGAAACAGTAGTAAGGCCATTGATATTTGATGAAAAATCAATAACCGGGTTATAGGCAGCAGGTAGAAAACAATCCTTTGCTTTAGACCAGCCATTATTTGATTTCAGTGGTAAATCTCTCAGCCCATTATAATGTACTACCTCGATTTCCTTTGCAGCATGTAATTTTAAAATAAACTCGGTAACATCCTGGTAGTTTTCGTCATTAATACAGGAATCAATTTTGCCTATAATTTCTTTTTCCAAGTAAGCTATTTCAGAAGGCTCCTTAACACCAAATAATTTTAACCAATCGATTATATCTGAATCATCTGAAATGGAATTATAAAGCTCTTGGTCTATTAGTGTATTTTCTGATCCAAACTCAGTTACAAATGCTGTTACAGGGAAACAAACCAAAGGTATTTTTTCAAGGGTATTTTCATTTGAAAAAATAAAAGTATTATTCCTGATAATGTAATTCCACTCACCACTAAAGTCGTTTGTATCGAGCTGCTTTAAATATTTTAGTAAACTATAATTACAATCAATTTGATGGTTGGAAAGAAAAGGTTCTGATTGAAGAAATATTTTTAAATCAGATTGAGAGAAAGTCTTTGCCCCAAAATGTTTCAACTTATCAGAACCGGTAAATACTTGCAAAATATTCTGTTCGGTAATTCTAAGCAAACCGGAATTAGAATTAATAAACTGGGTAATAAATTGTATTGGAATAATTTTCTCAGTTAATATTTCTACTTCGTCAATTATGATATCTGAAATCTTAACAAGCTGATTCTTGTTATTAAGAATGAAAGCCACTTTTTCAAACCCAATCTTCAAGCCTTCATTAAACCATTTTTTTAGTGGGTCTGTTTCCTGCAAATAGTCACTTAATAGAATTTTTAGGTAGTCCTTTTTGAAATCAACTGATGCTGCAAATTCCGCACAACATTTGATTAATTCCCAACCAATAACTTTAAAAAGCCATTTGTTCCATATTCGGTCTTTATGCAATTTTTCTCTACCCGCATCCACCAAGAAATTACTATTAACAAGAAACGGGAATCCAAATTCGCTTACAGATGTTGGAAGGTATGTGAAAATGCAGCTTTCGTTGCTGGGCAATAGAATAATGGACTTTAGATCGGTCTCTAATTTAAAAGCAAAGGATAATTCGGCACGAATCATTTCCTGCAACTTTTTTGGTGACTTAATATCCTCCTGTAATTCCTTCTTTATATCCGGAGGAATATTGTAACTACCTGTCCTTAAATACCAGTTGGAAATATTATTATCATTTTTATAAAGTGAAAGTATGCCAGGAATATCATCATCAGATTCCTTTTTGATGCATAATTTTTGAGAACCATAAACTAAAGTAACCTTGTATATTTTGCGTAGGAATAAGAGGAATCGTGCATCCGAAAAAAGTTCATTAATGTCACTAGCCAATTCGCTTTCATCTCGAATTTTAATTGCTGTTTTTACAGTAAATTCCTCAGAGTTCAATATCAGATCAACATCAGCGGTGTTTGTAGAATTTGACAATATTGGAATTAGCTGCCACGGGGATTTAAACTTTGTTTGATTAGCTTTTTCCCAGTTTTTCTGAATACCCCATATTGGGTTCCATCCATTTTGTAGTATGTAATTCCTATCAAATCTAAATAAAAGGTCATTTGTTTTTACATATACCAATCCATCCTGCTGGCCAAAAACTGATTTAAAACCAATACCTTTATATCCTGTTTTATCTTCGTCATCTCTCTTTGCTCCTCTTCCAATGCCACATAAACCCCTCAAATCTCTTTCATCAAATGGTTTACCATTGTGAGACAAAACAACGAAACCAGATTTTACTTCAATCATCAATTCTGATTGATCTACAACTGCCGCATCATCTGCATTTTGAATTAACTCATAGATAAATCTTTTATTTTCTGAGTAAATATCAATAGCCAAAGCCTCAACTGCCTCGGCAATGTCAATTACATTATACGGATTATTTTGCTTGAGCTTTTCACTATAAATATCATTAATGACAGAATCTAAACTCGAAATATCTTTTGATTCTGCACTACTATTTAAAGGTTGATGTTTTTCTAAACTATTTATACCATCAAGTCCAATAACGCAATCTCTTTGAGTTACTAACAAGAAAGGATTCAATTGTATTCTCTTGTCTAACGCTGCAAACTGAATTTTAAATTTGTATCTCCCTCCAGGTTTTAGCATTTTAAGAGGATTAGCCCATATCAAAATGCGTAAAGGAAATTTATCATCAGGATACTTCAACGGTTTACCATCAATTGTTGTGCAATTAGAAAAAAAACCTTGTGTCCCGTTTTTTGATTGAGAATATTTCCCTATTAATTCATCCTTATCTACATCAACTCCCCAGTAATCCTTTAGGATTGCTTTATACTCGTGATTTGGTTTCGGTAATTTTAATTGCATGTCGATGTAATTGAATTTTATTTTTCATTTAAAAACCAAAATTTATTTATCCTATTTGCTACAAAATTCATCCTGCCATTGTGAATCGATTGTGTAATCTGATTAAATTTATTTTTAAGTGCTTGTAATATATTTTTACTTTCAATTAATGCATTACTCGAAGGCTCCCTTTCCTCTCCCAAAACTGACTTTATGTCTGTTTATTCTTAACTTACCTAACATGGACAAATATAGGAAAATTAAGACAAGCTGTATAGTGTGAATATTTTGGTCATATTTATCCGTATCTACATGATATCTGCCGCGTATATAATGTCTTTAAATTTGCTTTCAAATCAGTCCGACTAATTTATTTCATTTTTTTATCAGTTTTTAAGGTGTCTTGATTTAATTCTTGATGAAGCAAAGTTGTCAGGCAAATTCATTAATTTGGCTAACTGTATTATTTTTATTTGGTAGTCATTATATATTTTTATCATTTCAGGAAGTGCCTCCTTAATTTTGGAATTCCCTACTGAATAATTTTTCATACTAACTATTGTGCGCCCTACGAAATCAATTTCCTCAAGGTATTGATTTAATAATTCTTGATTAGAGTTGAAGCTAAGTGGTATATCTGTTCTTTTTAATAGAAAATCATAAAAAGCATTCCAATCACCCCTAATCCTTTGCTTAGTCTGAACAAAATCTTCACCTTTGATTTGATATTCAGCTATAAATATTTTCATGGCTCTTCCGGAAATATCAAGTCCAAATTTTTCTCTGATAACTGCTTTTATATTATATTCGCTTGCCATAATTATTGTTGGGTTTATTCCTCAATATGAATTTTAGTTATTTTATCGTCATCATATATTAAAATAGTCAGGACGTCTAATAGATTTATGAAGTAATTGTTTGTGTGATTTTCAGCAGATACTGTCAATTAATCAATTCAGACCAAACACTTTTTCATAAATCTTTTGTTATTGGCAGTTATTCTTTTACATTTATACAATATTAAGTTGGGTTTGAGGTATTTATTCTAATGTGCAATAGGAGCATCCCAAATAAATGTCCATCATCCTCTTTTAGCATATCAATATCCTCAAATAATGCTGCTATTTGATTGTGTTCCCAAGCATATCTGCGTTGATAGCTCGGAATAAGAAATTGTTCAGACTGAATGCTCAACAGCTGAAAAAGATTAAGGTCCTTAGAGTTAATTTGCATTTTACTTATATTAAAATTTATGAAATTGTACAATTTTAATTTTAAAATCTTTCCCCATGTTAATTTTATAATTGTTTTCTTTCAAAAGAATATTTGCAGTATTTGAGGCTTTCAGAACTTGAACTAAATCTCTCGCTACAGCTGTCCCCTCAATATTGTTTATTACTCTACCATTTGCAAATTCCAGCTTGAATGCATATCCTGCCTTTATCCGTTCACCTATCGCTTCAAACTCATATTTAGAAAGTTGATATTCACATGGTGTATCTAAAGCTTTTCTCATCATTGTAAGAATTACCGGTTTGTATTTTTGCCAAAGAGGAATATAAATATTTTTTTCTTTCATTTTCCAGCATTTTTCTTTTCGATTTTTTCAGACATCCTATTTAATAAGATCCACCATTCTTTATCATTTCGGAAAGTGCGGATTGCCCCTGCTCTAACTAAAATTCTCCTCAACTCATCCGGATCATTATCCCATCCACCTAAATGTTTTTTCAATGTATCAAATGACCGATCCGTATACCCTTTGTGTTTTAAAAAATGTTTTGCCGTTCGTTCAGCCATTGTATCTCTTTTATAGACGGAAAGCTTATGACGTAGTGCTAAATATGATATTACACCTGTGATTGCTGCGGGAATCAACGCAATTAACAGAACCTGCAGAAAAGTTAAACTTTCTTGATAATCAAATTGACACATATTAAATAATTTTTAATTGTTCCTGAATTCTGTATTTTAATTAAGTTTACTAAATCAAATATTTATTTCACTCTATAAAAATCAAAACTCGTTTCCAAACATGGCCTCAAATCCAAATCATTTGTTCCAACTTGGAAAAAATTCCCGCCTAATGATTGAAAATAATCCAATCCTCTACCCATTTTAATATTCCAGCCATGATTCATTTTAAGTTCTCTGTCATGTAGCACATCGCTGAACTCAGTTCTAAACTCAATTTCGTAATCAAAAAGACTATTGGCAATTTGGTCAAATACTAAAATGTTTTCCTTTTTTTGTTCTTCATCATCGGCGCTGGTAATTAATGTGAGCTTCTTACAACTACCAATTTTAACAATGATTTCGCAAAGGCGAAGAAAATTATTAATTTGATGCTTTTGTCTGATATATGCATCCTCTAAAACTATTTCAGTTGCCCCAACTAAATAATCATAGAATAATGATTCATATCCGTAACCTGTATCACCATAAAGCACTTTTATTCTTTTCTCCTCTAATGATTTATTTTGATTCAACAATATACTTGTATTCACAATTTCATCTTGGGCATTCTCCTCACTAGTTGAAGACTTGGTTGCCTCTGTTTTACGTGGGTTTTGTGTTGCTTTAGCATTCTTACTTTCCGGACAATAGACAATCACTTCTGTACCGTCAGTTTTAAAATATGAAAGATCAATTAATGCAAATTCATCATCGGGTTTGGTTTTATTCATTTGCTCTTTTACTCTTCTTCTGCCTTCAATAGCAAATTCAACAAGTTGATTAAATTCTTCCTCTGATGGATCCCCTGCCGGGTGGATTAATTTGATATACGCAGTAACCGTTTTTCTAATTGCTGATTCATCTCTACCTTGCACATTAGGTCCCAACTTTAGCCTTCTCCCAACTATGTCAACATAGTCTTTATTGTGCTTAAACATATAATGAAAAGCCTCGGCCATATAATCGGTTATTAACCCGAAACTTTGAGTGAAAAATTTATTATCCATTTTGGGGATTTCCCAACCCGGCAAGTAAAAATAGAAACGATCCTGTATCGCCAAATCAAATGCTTTGGGTAGGGTAACAAACAAGTTGTGTTCATAGGAATTTACAAGTTGATCAATTGATTGGTCGATATTTCCAACAAAAGAAAAACTTGCATTGGCAATTACTTCTTTACCCCTCGAAAACCTTCCGTTAGCCATATAATCCTTCATGATTTGGATTGTATCGCTATCTTTTATTTTCATATTTCCCACTTCATCAAATGCTATGTTATCCCAAAAGCCTACAGCACCAACTTGTTCTTTTCTATTATTATACAACAAGGTTGCAGTGCTTGCTTGGCCTCCACTTAATAAAGTAGAATATGGTGAAAATTCGGAATAGAAATATGATTTCCCAGTACCCCTGGGACCAAGTTCAATAAAATTAAAATTGTTCTGAACGATTGGGATAAGTCTCGAAAGAAAATGCATTTTCAACCTAAAGCCAGATGGAAATTTAGCTTTGATTTCGGGTGGTGGATTATCCATTATTTCAGGATTTAAACCAACACTTTTGAGAATCACATCAATCCATTCATCCCTTGTAAATTGTTTTCTTCCTTCAAAATAGATAGTCTCGTTAAATCGAGCCAATTGAATTGGTCTTAAATCCTCCACATAAAAGGCGTAATCATCTTCTTCTATTTCATTATGTGCAAGTGTAATTTCCGCCCACATTCCACCTTCTAATAATTTCCCATTTTCCCTATAAAATTTCTCACTAATAGCAATTCTTTTTGAACCGAAATTCTCCATTTCAGCCCAGTGGCGTCGTTCCTTTTCATGGTATTTAACGTGAATTTTATCTATGAACTTATGGCGGCCCAACTGCTGTACTTTTGATTGTGCACTGTTTGATTCATCAGGTCGAACATAGTTGGATTCAATTACCTCCAACACTGCTTTCTTTCCTGATTCAATTTCATTTGGATCATCCGTTGCACAATATTTAGAAAGCAAAAACTCAAGCACAAATGACGGCACATTGGCTGCTTTCTTTATATGATGAACCAGATCTTTTCTGACAACTTTGCCAGCAAAGACTTCGTTTAATTTTTTATCTAAATTATCACTCATGATATATAGTCTGTTTGTAAAGTAATAGATGCGTATGTTTTATTGGTAACAGGATCAGAAAGCCTCACCTCGAAACTGCCTTCAAAATCGGTATTCATCTCCAATGGTATTTTGTAAGCTTGACCGGGGACAATCTCCAATAAATTGGAAACCTCATTTACATACTCACTGAAACCTGATTTGCCAACTATCTCGTCATTAGCAAGAGCTTCCATTCTAATAGCAATAGGTTCAAACCCTAACTCACCTTGAATAAAACAAGAGATTTCCATAAATGGTGTTCTGGTGGTTATATTACCCGTTGTTTTTCCTTTGTAGGAAACATTCACCTGTACCGTCTTGTCTTTTTTTGTTTTATGTGCCGTCAATACCATCACCGGAACTATACTCTCTTGCAAAGAAATACCTTCATGGAAATACGTGGTGTTTTTTTCAAAAACTGCATAATTCTTCAGAAACACAAAGTTTTTGGCATCTGATTTTACTCCGATTTCTGCAGGAATAAACCCAATTGCATAATCCGGAGTTGCTCCTGAACCTGCCAAAGACCTTGATTTTGACATCAACCAATCACCAGCGGGTTTACTTACATTATCACCAGACTGAAAGATTGGGTGAAGTACAAAACCATGATCGGTAGCTATGACTATCTTTTCATAACCCTTTTGCTTAAGCAAGTTTAAGCCTTTAATCAGGTTCTGCGATGCCTGTTGCATTGCTAATAAGGCATTACTGGCCATATTTTCACCGGCATTGTCAATCTCGTTGGTGGTGACAATCAGTAGGTCCGTATCTGGGATTGTTGAAGAAACTAATTTATCGAGTGTAATGATATCACAGAGATCGCCCAATTTTTCTTTTAAATAATCTCTTCTTTGTGTGAGGGACAACAAAGCCTTATCCCCTATAAAAGCTTCCAAGCTTCCCTTATGTTCTTTTAAGGTCAATTCTTTTTCTGCTTCTGGTAATAAAGCCGCCATCCCAAACTTGGTAACTGTGGGTAAGAAAGCACAGGATGTTGTCACCTGAACGATGAAATACTTTTCAATATTCTCTTCCAGTTCTTTCGCTAGTTCAAACCGCAAAGCATCTACAAACAGATAGGCCGTTTTGGTTTTTGATTTGAGTAATGGCTGAATATGTTTTGCAAATACTTGTATATTGCAAAGCAACCCTTCAACCGGCCAATGTTCTTTTTGCACCAGTTCCTGAAATTGTTTTTGGTTTTTTTCGGTGTATTTCGAGTATTCCTTTCTTACCGATTGTTTCAAATCTGTCAGCGCCGTATTGTCTTGCAATACTTCAATAGCTATTTTTTCAAATCGCCTTTGAAGTTGATCAATTTTATAACCATTTTGGGCGTATTGATCAATCGCTGTTTTTAACGAAGTGGAAGTTTTTGTCTTTTCTGATGCCAATTGTATCAATCCTAATCCCAACTCGGCCATCTTCCAGTACCTTCTTCTTTCTTCATCATGGTGTAACCAAATATTCTCTTTAATACGTGCAATGATCTCTTTGGCACCATCTATTTTACGTTTGATTAACAGATCTGTAAAATGATAGAAATAGGTATTGTCCTCAAAAGCAAAGGTGATAATCACTCCCAGTTCGTGTTCGTTCTTGAACATATCTGCCAGGCCCAATTGGTTGGCAGCATCTTCTGCTTTTTCAATATACAGGTCTTCGCAGTTTTTGTTGTTGCGTAAAGATTTGCAAATCGCCATTACCAATGGCCTGGCTGCAGATCTAGCCATTGGTATATTTTTTAGTGTAACTGGTAATTCAATCGGAAGATCAAAAACAAATTCACTGAAGAGTAAAAAACGCCATAATTCATTCTGCAAGGCTGCATAGTTTTTCTCTTTGATTTGCAACCCAATCAAACTGGCTATGTCTTTATATTCCTTGTACCAGGTTTTGTCTTTGGTTAAACCTTCCTGTTGTTTGACAGTTGGTGCCAGCAATGCAAGTATTATTTCTTTTTCTGATTTACCACCTGTAAGGGTTTGCAACTTGGCCCAGGTATTACCGCCACCCAGGGCATCCAATGTATCAAAGTCGGGGACTTCCTGTGCAAACAACTCCGTTATTTTTTGTTCTTTATCGGCAAAGCAGGCTTTACATAAATTTTCAAATTTATCGGCCGCATCATTGGGAAATACTGAACCCCCAAAGGAAAAAATATAGAACGGATCCATTAACTGCTCCTGCCGGGTAAGCGGTGCTGCAAAGGGAACATATACCAACATCCTTGATTTGTTATCCTCCGACAGCTCGGTTGTATAGTAAGAGATGGCCTCTTCCCGGATGGTTAATACATTATGGTTGATATCAAATACACGGGTATTTTCATCCGCCATATCTACCAATATCTCTCTATACCGTTGGTCGGGATCGTAAATGACCAATGCAGGCAGGTCCTTCAGTTTTTTCTTAAAATGTTCAATTATAAATTCCCGTATCATTAATCAATCAGTTTTCCTTGTGAAGCATTCTTTTTTGGTTTAGCTGCTTTTTTTGCTTGTTTCTCCTTGGGTTTTACCTCGCAGATATCTTCCAACCCATGAGCAATTGCCATACTCAGGTCTTTCTTACATTTTTTAGTAACCCTATCCGGCCAAATGCTGTAGGCCAAATGTGCCCAATCGTAATCGCCTTTTTGCAGGGTCTTCCAGCAATCTTCGGTAGATTTACGCCATTTGCTGTGACGGAAGAATTTATGGAGGGGGGCGGCCGTGATTAATACCCCATCATCATGGTTCGGTTTGTATGGTAATTCCGCAACTTCTGTCAACTCTTTCTCCATCACCTGTAATTCATGCAACAAGTCCTGAAGTTCAAGTAGTTGCTTTTTCCCAAAATTATCCAATTGTGAATTTAACTCGAGTTTTTTGACATCTTCTGATACTTCCTCTTTTTTAGGAATGATAAAATCACTGACTATTTTATACAGGGCTTGATCATTCAATTTGGGATAGTAGATCCAGATTGTATAACTACCGGAAGCGGTTGAAATGGGCCAATATATTGGAGCTTCCCTTTTACTATTTGTGTACTTAATATAATGATCAACAAAGAAACTTCTAGTAAAATATTGATCAACTTCTGTTACCATAAGGATATCACATAAATTAGTATAATTTTTATCGTCAAATAGTTTTACTATTAATGACTTTAGATTTTTTAATAACTTTTTTTCATCAAATAACATATCTCCACCATTATCTTCATGCGCCTCTCTAGCTGAATTGACCGATAATTGAAAATTTTCAAAAGGATCGCTTAATAAATAATTGTGGCTTTGTAATTTATCTAATTGATACCGGTTGAAACACAATCCTATAAAAAATGAAAAATAATCCTTTGCTATTTGAACCTCATCAGGCTTTGTTAAGAAATCCCTTAGAGGTTTTTCTAAAAAAGCTTCATCTCCTTTTTCTTCACTTTGCCAATATATTTCTAATAGAGTATTTGAATCTACGCCATAAGCGCTATCAACTATGCTATTTATTCTATCATTAGTTATGCTTATTAAACTATTTAGTTTTTCGTATTCTGAATAATACCACTCCCATGCTTTTTTTATTGGAAAAATTAGTGCGGGTTTTTGAAATTCAGTACTTGGCTCAAAGTAGCTATAATAGTTTCTTACCCTTAGTACTGCTTCTGCAACCAATAGACATATTTCATCAACTTGACTTTGAGTAAAATCTGCAAAAGGTAATTTGTCAATTATTCCTGTATCAAATTGATTAGCATTTGCTTGAAGGTTTATTAAAATGTTTAATAATCTAGAATTTAGTACCCCAATTAAGAATAGCGGAGATGTTTCCTCACTAGCACTTGTTATAGATGGGCCTTTAGCTGCAAATAAATATTCTTTTGGCAGAACTCTAACTCCAAAATCTTTTGATCTTTTGGAATATGTTCCACCTGGAATTAAATAAAATTTTGAAGACTGTCGGGCCTGCGCTGTTTGTCCATTCACTAATCGGTTAACCTCTTGAACTTCTTTCCCATCATTTTTATAATTGATCATTAGCGGCAATTCTCCGAAGTAAAGTGCATAGGACCCTCCTTTTGCATACGAATACCATCCATTATTTTCTTTTCGATTAATTTCAAAAAATAAACGTAAAAATCTAAAATCATCAAATGATGTAAGCCCCATTTTTGAATTTGCAACATCAGAGATCTTCTTTTTCGGGTTTGAAATAAGGTTTAAGAATGAAATAGGTAATTGATATAGTATTTTTTTATTTGGTGTAGAGTAATAAAAATATCTATGTGTTAAATAGGTATTTTCTAGCTGATTTGTAATAATTATTTCATTTTGCAAATTATTTTCTTTTTCGCTTACTCCTTTTTTGTCAATTACATAAATATCATCATTATCTAAATTTCTATTACTAATTATATATGCAGCAGATTGAACGGTAGCATTATCCATAACAGGCCATCCTAGATCAAGAATGAATAAAGTGCATGGAATAATTATATTTTCTCTTATTCTTTCTAATTTTGGAGTTATCAAAATATTTCTAGAAGTAATAGCTCCTAAATATCCCTTGCATAATTCATGGCCTCTATCAATAAATGTAGCTAACAAATCAACATAACTGTCAACATAATTTTGCTTAATATATGAAATGGAATTATTTGTTGGAAGACCGAATGGCGGGTTCATTACAATTACATCGTACTTCTTCCTACAGAGTTCGATAAATGAAAAACCTCTAGCTGTATCATCAGCAAACAACAATTTTTGGTAAGCATCGCCATTGGTGGCGGTCTCAGAGAGCTGCTGTAGTATTTTCAATACTTCAGTTTCTGCAGAGTCTAAAAAACTATCCCGGTATTTTTTTGTGGCATACAAAGCTGCTTTTTCTGCAGCTTGTAATTCTCCATCCTCTCCACCCAATGTTAATTGGGTATTTATGTTTTCACCTGCTAACTCTTCTGCTATCTCTTGTATTTTGTTATCTATCTCTTCTTCAATTCGTAATAATAATCCAAGTTCGCCAGCCAGTTTCATTTGCTCCCAAATGCTTAATACCAGTTTACGCATGGGGGCCTCCAGCGGCTGTACCAACTGGCTAAGGGTTTCTACACTTCCGGGCATAGGTTCAGCCAGTACCAGGTTGCTTCGGGTGATCTGTGGCCGTTGGTCAGCAGGCAGGTTTTGTTTGTCAAAACTTTTTTGTGCCCTTAACCAAAGGCTAAGGCCGGCTATTTGTAAGGCACGGGGGTCAATATCTACTCCATGTATATTAAAGCGGATAATGAACTCGGGTATCTGTTGCACAAATGCGTGGCGGGTCATGATATTCCGTAGGTCAGTCAATAAATCTGGATAATTATCCCATGCTTCCACATAGATATGCTCCATCAAATCAAATGCATACAATCCAAAATGCATAGAACCACAAGCCGGGTCGAGCATCAAAATTTCCCTTGGATCTTTTATAGCTCGGTAATCGATGTATTGGGTTTCTTCATCCGCTTTTTCCGGTTTGGTTTCTCCTTTCTTCAGAAATACTTCATTGGGCTGTATGATGAGGTAAGGGCAAACCGTTTTTAGTACGGTGTTTCCCTGTGTCATCTCATACCAGATACGTCCCAAAGAATTATCAGTAAGAAATTGTACTACATAACGGGGCGTAAAAAACTGGTTGCGTACTGCCAGTTCCTGGCTGTTTCGGGGGGCACCACTGGCTTCCCGCATGGCGGATATTTCTTCCCGGCTGTTGTAATACTGGTACACCCAACCGATAGTTTCATCTTCTTTCCAAAGGTTAACGGGTTGCAATCCCTCTTCCCGGTGTAGGGTCACTCCTTCGTTGTTGATGATGTTGAGTAATTTATTCATGGCCTGCTCCGAAGGAAAGATTAGGGCATAAGGCGAGTATCGGTCAAATACTGCAGGAAGGTCTAGAGCCAACTCGTCAAAAATGGCATAGAGGTACCATTTGTAACGTATGTACTGGGTGGCTGTTTGTCCTTGGCCGGTAATACTGTCGAATACCTGAAAACCTTCGCTGTTATATTCTTTGCGGATTGTTTCCTTAATAATCCTCCTTTCCTCGGCCATGCGTAAACTGGCAAAACGATTTAAAATAGTAAAAGCCTGTTCCCTCACCAATTGACGCACGGCTTCTACTTTCTGGTTTTTTTCATCGGCCAGATTGGCTTTCAAGTATTCCAATCGTTGGCGCAGTAAACGGGCCGTGTATATGATCTCCGATTCGGCCGTGGTCAGTTGTTCAATCATCAATACAGTGCCATCCGGACGGATGCCGTAATACTGCTGTAATTGCCCCTCCACCTCTTTTATCAATAGCCTCTTGGCATCCTGTACAAAGGATAAAATTTTTGACCGTGCCACTTTCGTTAATGCCATAATTGATTCTTAAACTATAATGTCTACCAATTCAGGTCGATGATCTCATCGTCCTTAAATTGGGATTTAATATTTGTAAATTCTGTAATGATGGTATCAATGTCTTCCTTTTTCTCAATTCGTTTTGGCAGGTGAGACAAAGAGTGTTTCTTAATTTTCTTTGAACCTGGAATCGGATCTTTTGGCTTAGCCGCTTCTTCAATTTCCCGTTCAATGGATTTTAGCCGGCTATTGATACTAAACACTTCATTGATAATCTGCCGAATACCATCCAATCCCGATTTATCATTGATGGTGATGAAATCTAAACGATTGGAGAATTCTTGTTTTTGTTCCGCATCCAGCTGGCCCCAATGATAGTTACTTTTAATGCGGTTAACTTCCTGTTGAATATTCTGATTTTCCTGTTCTCTAAACTTTTCATTCACATCAGCAATAGTACTTTCTATATCACTTGATTTATCTTTCAAGTCTGCTGCTTTTTCAAAGAAGTCATCACTCTGCAAAATATGTTTTACTTCTTCAAAATTGGGAGCTAACTGCGTTTTCAAATCACCGGTCAGGCCTTCATTGGGTAAACTATCTATTCCTGATTGCAAGTCATTTATTTTTTTAATAACTGTTTCAATGCCATTATCAAATGCTTGCTGTAATTTTTTGGCCCAAATGAGAGCTAGGTATAATTCTGCATCAGGTTTGCCCAATCTAAAAGTGGCATCTGATGCATCACCTTTTAAAATTTCAGAAATTCCTTCCTGAATAACTTTAGATTTATCAATACCCAGTAACCCTAGGTTTTTTAATTTTACATCGTGTGCAGCATATTTATTTAAGAAATCGGGGAAATGTTTCATTACTGCCTCAGCAATCTTTTGGGGCAATGGAGGTACCGTATTTAAAGTCAGCTCGGTAAGATTCTTTGCAGCACAGAGTTTTTGCTCCTGTGTTGGCTGGTCATCTTTGTGGAGAGTAATACCAATTTGATTAAAAGCAGCTCCGCTAGATAATTTTTCGATGGCTAACGGACCCTTTACTGTTACATAGTCTCCTGCAATACGGAGCTTAATTTCGGATGCCAGAAACATGATAGTAATCAAGTAACGGGTAGTATCCTTATGCCAGCCAAACTCCGCTTCATTAAAATGATCCAATAATTTTTTTCCGTCAACCTGTCCCTCTTTTTGCAGGTATTCATTAATTGCTTTTAATGGAGCTGCATTTACATCAATACTACCATCCGTTCTTATCAGACTAAAATGATTGAGTGCAGGGGAAACCGATTTTAGATTGTCAAATTGCAATATTTTTTGAGCCGCAATACTCTCTACAGCTTCAGGTGCTAATTCGTATTTATGGTACACTTTCTCAGCACAGGTTTTTAGCCAACTATTAGCAGCTTCTCTTAAACCAGAGGATGAAATGTTCTTGCAAGCTTTTGCTGTACCTCTGAAAATAAACTCTCCTTTTTCCAGGGCTCCAACTAAGGTTCTACGCAGACTAGCTTTCATGGCTTCTGCTTCCTGGTATTGGCTGTTTAAATAATCGATGATCTCTTTATCGGTATACTTATTTTTACGGGAGGATATTTCCACGCATCTTACAATTTCTTCTAGGGTAGCATCTAGATTTGCATCGAACTGACCCAGAAAATATATTTTACTTGAATTCCCCGCTTCAGTGCTTTTAATTTTTAACTCTTCCAGCATAATAGTATAACCGGATGCCTGCACAAAATGAAGCTCGGTTTGAATTTCATCACTTGGCTCCAATAGTTTGGAAAGTCTTCCATCCAATATAAATTGGATACCAGTTTTTACAGATTTAGTATTGATAACCCTTACTGATGGAACTGGGGTAAAAATATCTTCTATTTGTCCTTCATACACTTTTCTAATCTCACTGTTTCCAACATGAATTTTTTCTTTATCCTTTTCAAGGCCAATAATCGCATCGGTCATAAACCTTAACTGGCCATCAATTTCAGAAAGTGTTAAACCTGGTGTATTCTTTAATTCAACAATTATAGTTTTAACAGCATCTTTTTGTGAAGATGCTTCTACCATTGGGTGCATCATTGCTGCCAGGTTTTCTAAGGACAAATGGAAGTCATCCAAAATTTGAAGGGTGGCAATCGATTTTGCCACATTAGATTGAGGTGTGTTGTCCTTAAAAATATCGATGACCCGATCTACGGACGTTGTAACATGAGGATAGGATCTTCTGATATCAGATTTTAAAACATTATAGATGTGTGCAGTACTCGCTAATGTTCCCACGTTGGTTTCCGCTAATTTATCGCCTGTGCTTTCCGTTAATACATCTTGTATTACCCGGATAGCCGATCGCAAACCAATGCCCCCTGTTTTTTTTGCAAGCCTTTGCAACAACGACAATAACAAATTCAAATGATGTGGAAGGAAAGGATAGAGATCCACAAATGATTTTTCATCCAGATCTGACTTGTAAATTGTTTTTTCTACATGCTCAAGTCTTGAATTTAAACGAAGCATTTCGCCGCTGCTTGCATATATTCCTTTTAATTCATTTGAACCACTATTTGATTTTCCCAACAGACGTTGTGTAACAATCTCCTTAATATCAGAAGCTTCAATTTCTATCTTAATTGGAAATCGATCATTCAGCTTAAATAGCTTGGCAGAATTAAGTTGTGCATTCGGGTTGTCCTCTGTTAAAGTTTGTTGGGCTGTAGCTAACAGCCAGGCCTTCCCTTTACCGATGTCTTTCAGGTTTTCCATCAAACCCTGCATTTTGGTAATCAGGGAATCATCAGCAGCTACATATTGTCCCACTTCATCTATGATAAATAGCACATTATCCTTACCTGATTTTCTTTTAATCAGATCAAGCATTTGTGTGACCTTATCTTTGTCAGTTTCAATATCCTCGACCTTGGTAATGTTGAATGACTTTGCATCCTTCCAAATTTTAGGATAAAACCTGGGGGCTAGTTCCTGCGCAATTGTTTTTGCGGTTAGTTTATCCTCAAACTTGATTGTATCCCAGTCTTCCTCAAACTCTTTAGTAACAGCTTTTTTAAAATCCTCTAAAACGCCATCCATTTCCATTTTACGCTCCAACAAGGCAATCTTTTCTTCCGAAGCATAACCCGCCCATCGCATTACATCATGATAGATAATATTGCCAACAGGCGCCAGGGCATGAGAGCTGATTTGCTGAGTTGCCAAATCAATCAAGAAAACGACCGGGTCGTATTTTTTTACTAGTCCATTTAATAATTGGGTTACAGGATTGGAGTTAATTCTGTTGGTTAATCGTTCTCGGAAAGTAACGCCATCTAAAACTAGATCATTTTTCAACCCCAAACCAAAATACTTGGCAAATGAGCTTTTACCAGAACCATAGAATCCGGAAACCCAGATTCCGATCTCATGAGATTCCGACTCCATACCTGTAGTCATTAAATCCAGTACTTTATCGAAGCTGCTTTTTAGTTTATCCGTTACTACATATTCCGATATTTCCCGTTGCAGTGAACTGGGTTCCATACTTCCAAATGTGACTACTTTCTCAATACTCCGATAGATATCTTTTGAGGGGTCAAAAAGGTCTTTGATTTTGCTCATAAGTTAAAAATGTTTTGATCTGTAATTTCCATCCTGTGGGTAAAAGCCTAAAAACTCTAAACTGGAACCTGATATGGTTCCAGGATAAAGAATGATTAGGGGAATAGTTATGTCAGTATAAATGTTTTGTTCTACTGGTCCAAACCTAGTGAATGGGTGAATGGCTTCCAAATCTGTAATGATCAACAAGGGTTTTGTCTGCCCGGCTAATTTGGACTGTGCTTCTAAAACAGAATTTTCTATCACCTTATTTTCAACAATCATTGAACCCAGTTCACTTTTGAAAAATGTAGAAATAGATTCCATTCCATCATCCACTTCAGGAATAGGCCATTTCTCTCTTCTTGGATTATTTATAAAGTACTGATTAATTACAGATGCCATCGACAATGTATTAAAAGAATATCCAAAACCTTTAGTCAAACTGAGCCAACTAGGAAGTTTCCTTTTTACTTCCAAACACAGGCTGGTTTCAAAAGTCAAATAACAGATGAGCTTATCACCTGTATGATGATGAGAACCCGGGTCCGCCAAATATTCCAATATGGCTTTGAATTTATTATCTAATGGCATCGATTAATTCTTTCATGTTTTTGTAATGCCAGGTGATTCTTAAAAGATCCCCTGAATTTTGAAAAATAAAATGACCTTGAATCGCTAATCTTTCAAGATGCTTTATTGTATCATAACGGTCATATCCAAATAAAGACCACTCTTCAGCAGATGCTATGGCTTCATCAGCGTATCCCATAAAGTGTAATTCATGCGCCAGGTAATTTGCAATATTATCTGACAGGAATAAAGAGATAACGTTGTATTTTTTATCAATTAATCTAAAATCAATCAACGCTGCAATTATATAGGAGGCTACTCTTACCTGGGTACCTTCTGACCACTTCCTGTCAATTTTACCGTATTTTATGGCTTCTTTAATAAAGTCCTTTACGTCTTCGGATTTAATAGTTGGTTTTGTAACCTGATTTCCTTTTTTCCAATATACTTCCCTTATAAAATCAAATAGTATCCTGTTTGCCCTGGCTGTGTATAAAAGCAATAAATGAATTAATTGGTCAAGACTCATGTACCTCTCCTGCAGTTGTCGAAGATATAAAGGGACTTCAGGATTATTTTTTACATATCGTTTATAAAAAACAACTTTTACAATATCATTAATTCTTCTTTCTGAAGATTTAACCAAGGAATTGGACTCAATAACCTTCTTTGCAAAATCTTCCTTACTTACTCCAAACTCATACAACTCTAATAGCGAAAGAGTCTCCTGAATTAATCCGGTTCCTTTACCAAGTTCAATATTGTATGTGGACTGATTTTCCATTAATTCAAATAAGGATAAGACCTATAATCATTTTTAAATGCTTCATAATAATGTTTGGCGATAGACTGGAAAACTACCTTGTCATGTAACTCATCATGGGTTCCAACCATTAAGGGTCCTTTTGCCGGTGAAATTGATATACCAGATGAAATTTCCAACATTTCATTCATTAGTTCATTCTCCGTTAATATTTTCAAATTCCCTTTCTGGTTTTTTAGATCATTGAATATTTCCTCTTCCCATTTTTGGGGTAACCGGAAAATATGATATCTACCAGGACCGATATTATTATCATGTTCCCTCTTGCAAATTTCTGTTGCTAACTGAAGCACCGCAGATCTCTTTGTTTTTGGTAATACATAATCAAGAAATTCCTCGCCTTTTCCTGAAATAACTTTTGCGGGCCACCAATTGTGGTATTCGCCAAGGAGGGTAATTATATATCTGAGCCTAATCCAACTGCTTGTTTCTTTTTCCATCTTTTTCTTTCACTTTTTTAATCTGATATTTTTCCCTACCACCTCCATCGCTTCATTCGCCAACTCCTCATCTTTCACCACTGCATAAATTTGATCAGCCAACCACAACGTCATTAATTCATCACTATTGGCTTTGAGTATATTAGCAATGACGGGGATCTGTTCCCGTTTGATTTGTCGTAATCCCTTTTCAATCTTGCTCATTTGAGCCGTATCTATTTCTAGACTTGAGGCAACCTGCCGCAAATACAAATTTTGCTTCTCCCTAAGTGATCGTATTCTTTGTCCAAACTGACTTTCCATCATTTTTCTTTTGACTTGTCAAATAGTGGCAAATATAGGATATTGCAGCCAACATATTGACGGTCAATAAAAAGTGAAGCTTTTGGAGTTAAATTTACTTCCTAAAAGTAAGAAGACACTTGAGAGAAGGGACTTTTGGGAATGAGGGAAATGGGGTCAAAATCAATATAATACAAGTTGATTAGTGAAACCAATAATTAAAACTCGTCAGGTGATGTAAAGCTAGATATTGACGGCTATAAACAACGGTAGATCAATAATAAGAATGCCGAGCGTGATATGCTCGGCATTCTTACCCTTCTAAAGTTATTAATATTATTCATTTGTCAAGTAATTTTTCAATTCAATTTCTGTATCGTATCCATATCCTTTCAGTTCAGCGCCGGCTGAGTGAAAAAATAAATCCCAAAATAGTTCCACGTTCTCAATCTGTTTACCTGCAAATGGTCCTGCTGCTTCGGTACTTGTCGCGCCGTAAATCAAAACTTTTACTCCTGCCAAGTCAGGTATTTTATCAACGTCTTTAAGTTCAGTAACCTTTTTGTTAATATCTGCTCCTTTGAGTTTACCAAAGGTTGTAAAGTCATAAGTCTTTGCGCTATTCTCATTTACCATGTCGCTAAAAATAACAATACATGTTTCATATTCAAAGTTTTCGATGCCTTCTGCATCGTTTATAATTTTGTCTGTATTGTTGCTGTAACTTTTTTTAGTTTCCACCAGCTTCTTGGCTTCATTCAAAGCATTTACAATGTCGGTGTAGCCTCCACAATCCTTGCGTTCTTTGCGCTTTGCTAAAATTGTCTCAGCAATGTCGTTTTTCACGGTAACATTCACGTAGCGTTTCAACCTTGCTCGGCTGCTGTCTGCTTTATGGTTCACACCGTCTGCCTTGTTTTCAAAATTCATTTCTGCAAGGTCAAAACTGTAAATGCGTTCTGCCTTTTCTTGGCTGCAACCGTCAATAAACTGCACAATTAATTTATCCTTGTCGCCAATGTTTGGCAAAATGGTTTCCTGTATAGTCGCAATGTAGCGTTGCATAACTTGTTCAGGCACACTGGTTGAATTATCAATCAGCACTACAAAATTTTTGCGGTTGGTCGTGTCGCATCCGGTAATAGTAACCAGTATGCTTATTAATATAAGTGTTATCTGTTTCATGTGCATTTTATTTTAGTGGTTAATTATAGTTTGTGGCAATTCTTTGGTGTGTCCGTTCATCTGTTCTTTGGTAATAATCAAAGTGGGCTGCACTGGTGTATTATGCAGCACCTCTTTTTTGTAGCGTTCCATTGCTTCCTTTTCAAAACTGTTATAGGTTTCGCAAAAGTGTCCTGCAAGGCTTTCCTTTTCAATACTGTGCTTCTCGTTGTAGTTTTCCTTGTAAACTCTAAACTCGTCAAGCACAGTCCAAGTGTCATGCAACTCACTTTTAAAGTGGTCTTCCATCTGTTGTAAGTTGGTGGCAATGGTGCTTTCCTTTCTTGCAATTTCTCTTTCTGCTCCTGCAATTCGCAAAGTGTTATTGTAAGCATTCAAGTATCTGCTTCTTTTGTAAGTATAATATCCTACTGCAATTGGCAATAACATTCCAAGTATCATTACAACATATTTTGCTGCATCATCTCCACCTTCACCTTCTAAAACATTGCTTCTTCTCAAACACAACCAGTAAAAAAATACTTCAAAAGCTATGCACACTAATGTTACAAGTCCAAACTCCGCCCAACTTCTTTTTTTAGCTTCTACTTGTTTGTATGCAGGCTTGTTAATTGCCATTGCAAACCATTGTTCAAAAAAGTAAAAACTAACTCCTGTTGCTGCCAATGCAACAAAACATCTAAGCAAAATCCATCCTAACCCTTTTGCTTCCATTACACTTTCAATAGCAAAATAATTACAGGCGGTTTCGGCAACCATGCCAACAAAAACCCAAAACCATAATTTTCTAACTGTTCCTCTTATGCTGTCCCATTCATCAGCTTCAACTGTCGCGTGTTCATACCACTTTTGCAATTGCGTATTTCTTGTCTTAATGGCTTCAGCCATTTTCTTGTTTTGGTTTTTCAAACGTTTCGCCAAATTCATTGTGCGTTGCATCAGCCAGTTTAAAACCTGTGTTGCAAAACCTTTAATTCCTTCGGTGTTCTTAAACCATGCTTTAAACCAAAGCATAAACCACATGTATCGTGGCATCAGGTGTTTTGTAATTCTTTTCATTGTCTTTCTTTTTTTTAATTGTTTATAAATGATTATTGATTTACTGTTTGATGATTGTTACAGTAGCGCCATTTACAGTAATGGTGGTGCTTCCGATTCCTTTAATTTGGTAGGTAGTACCGTTAATAATTACAGTACTTGTGCTACTTGTTCCTGCCTTATTTACATTCCAGTTGTTGTCGTTATTGTTTGGCTTGGTGTTGCTTCCCCAGTCGTAGGGTGTGGGTTCAATTGTGTCGTCATTATATGCATTTATATCATTACGCTTATACACTTGCAGGTCTGCTACTTCTAAAATCGTTGCCCATTCATTCTTACTTTCGGGAGGAATTGTACCAATTTCCCAACCACTAGTTGTTGTTTCAATGAATGAATACTTATTTCCATTATGTAAGTAGTAACCTCCACAATTACCGCATGAAATGGCTGCTGCCAAGTGTCCGGGTAAACTCACAAGCACGGCGTCAAACCCGAATGTTTTAAGCAACGCAACTGTCAAGGCGGCTTTGTCCTCACAATCTCCGCCTTGCTCTACTAAAGTTTCAATAGGGTATTTGGGGTAATCCCATCCGTTGTTGTAAGGGTCGCTTTTGTAAGGCAATGCCTGTTGCACAAAGGCAACTAAGTATTCAGCCAAAGTAAAGCCTGTGTAGCCAAGGTCGTTTGCATCCTCGTCAAGTACTTTAGCTAACTGCAATAAATAAGGGTGTGTGCTATGTTCGGTAGCATAGTTCTCAATGGCATGCGTTTTGGACAAGCCACGGTAATAAATGTAGTCGTTGTAGTTAAATGTAAGTTGGTCGGTAAAAGTGTAGCCGCCATACCTCCATTGCACTGTGCGTTTGTAAACGCTGGTCTGTGCCTGTGCCGTAAACATCATTACGGTAAACATTAAAAGCATAAAGTGTTTCATCATGTTTGTTTTTGTTGTTATTAAAATTTTCACTCCGCAAATATTTTCACACAGGCAGTTATCCAAAGTTCCAATCGTGTTTATTGTCGGTGTGTTTTTCATTAGGTAAATATTTAGTTGAGGGTAGTTATCCAAAGTATTCTGCGTTCCATTTTGTTGTTTGATAAACACAAATGTTTGCACCAATAGGGTTATCCAAAGTTTAGGGAAATAAAAAAGCCGACTTCAAAACGAAGTCGGCTTAGTAGAATAGAGAAGGATGGATTTTAAATATCCATCAGTTTATATCTTAACAGAAGGCTTTGCAGTTCTTTATTGTCAATGTTATTGAAGTCAGACCAGTCAGTAATTTCTTTCAATAGATTGTTTGTATTGTCAATGGAAATAATGTCATTGAAAAGTGTGTCCAACCTTTTAAATTTAGGACATTGTCCCTTGTTCAAAATGTAGTTTATACGATTTAAACTATTGGGTTTTGGTAGAGTTCTGTTATCAAAAGCATTATTGATTTTTTCAACCAAAGCTGTCAAATGGTCTTGGTCATTACCTAAACTTTCAATGCTTGACATTTCTTCTTCAAGAAACTCACTGCTTAAAAAATCATATTCCTCTTTGAGGATTTTAGGTGATTTGTTTTTACCATTTGCAAATTCCTTAATTGTCTCAATCACGATTTTAAATTGTGTTGATAAAGCCAAATGAGTAGAGAACACTGCTTTTATTTTACCTGAAAAATAATCCTCGTAGGTTTTATCTCTGTCCTTTTTGTTTTTTGAAGTTTTGCTATCTAAAATTTCATCAGGGATTGTATAAAGCCTTTCAATAATTTCCTGTGGCGTTATATTTTCATC
Source organism: Bacteroidota bacterium (assembly GCA_016706865.1). Classification (NCBI taxonomy): domain Bacteria; kingdom Pseudomonadati; phylum Bacteroidota; species Bacteroidota bacterium. The sequence continues at coordinate 28,421 of JADJIS010000001.1, forward strand.
AATAAAAATCATTGCCAATACAAGCCTTCTGCCTAATAATTTTATGTATCTAAAAGTATTTACTTCTGCTTCTGTGATTTCACTGCTTCTTAGTTTTGAAGTCCACACAATTGCACCGGAAAATTTTAAATCTCCTAAACCTGAATTGTCTTCTTTAATATTGCTTTCAATGTAATCTAAAACATGCTTGTTGATTTTCATTTCAGCCTCTAAGTATTCTTGATGCTTTTCCTTATGGTGCTTGTAGTATGATTTGAGAGGATAGAAAAATGCCCTGCTCTTATCTGAAACTTTATTCCATGCTCCTTTGTCTGGTTGAAAAATATTATTGTCATTAAAATTCTCCTCTGCATATTCTTTTACTGCATCAAAAAAAATACTGAATGAACTGGAGTTGCTTATTACATCATCTTTGATAAACCAAGGAATATCATACTTGCTTTTTTTCTGAACTCTTTTGTTGATAGCTCCTTTCTTACTTGTAAGCACTGAATAAGCCAAAGGGTAATCACTTCTTAGTTTCACTTGTTCAATTACATCATAACCTTGTCTATCAAACCAATTTCCGTTTTCTTCTTCCAAACGAATGTCAGAAATGAAGAGTGAAATTCTTGGTGCATTCTCCTTTAGCTTTTCATAAACTTCTTTCTCGGTTGCTGCAAGATGGCAAACAACATTTTTTGCTTTGAAGTAGTCTGATACAATTTTGCGAATGCCTTCGGTGTCATCAAAAAACAATACCTCCCAATGTATATTTTCCTCTTGCTTGTTTTCTGCATCATCATTTGACTTGGGAGCTAAGTCAGCAATTTGATTGGAGAATTTGGAAACTTGATTTCCTGCGTTGCTGTATTTGAAAATAGTTTTATTCTCTTTTTCCTTCCAATTCTGTTCAATGTCTGCTTTTTTTTTGTCCTTCCAGTGCTGTTCAATGTCTGCTTTGGTTTCGCTTACCAAAGAGGCAAAATGTTTATTGAAGTCTGAAATTTTTTGAGAGTCAATTTCTCTTAGCAACTGTTTTTTGTAATCCTCAAATTTGTGGCTTACACTTTCAATTACTTTGGCAATGGTCTTTTCTGTGTAAACATTGTTCACAGTGTTTTTAAGTCTGTGAAGCAATTCGTGAATTATTCCTTTCGTATCAAAAACATTGTAGTGAATATCGTCTAACAAATCTTCACTGAGTTTAGGAACTTTTTTATCACCTTCCGAAAGCCAATTCTCAATTTCAGTTACATTAATTCCTTTCTTAGTAAACCGTCTTAACCTTGTGCCTGATGTAAATAAAATTTTTGCATCCTTTCTGTTCCTAAAATGCTCTTCTGCATAACTTGAATAAGCTACAATCAGCCCTTTATATCTTTTGTCTTTCCTAAGTGTTTTGATTATTTCTATTCCCTTAAAGTTTGTTCGGTGTTCTCCTTCAATGTTGGTTTCCAAAAGAACAACAATACAATCTTTAGTTTCTAAGAATATATTTTTCTCAAACTCCGAAATAGAAAACACAACATCATCAGGATATGAAATGCCTAAGTCAGCACTAAGTTTTTCAGCGTAACTTTTATTGTTGTCCCAAATAAGTAAAGCGTTTGCCATTAGCGATATTCTAATAAAAATTTTATCGTGTGTTCAATGTAATTCAAGGCATAAGGTAAATCAAAGGGTTTGATTTCATTTAAATCATCAATGCCGTGTTTGAAATAATTAAAGATTTGTCTGTAATCAAATTCTTTCATGTCAATCTGCTTTGCTTTCCAATCACCTTTTGAAAGTTCTTTTGTTGCTGGTATTCTCGATTCAATTGAATTACCTGTCATCATCCAAAGGTTTCTGAAATTTGGATTACCCTTTATTGCTTCCTCAATAAATTTCAACATCGGTTCAATACTGTCAAGTATCTGGCTGATTTGAAACATGGTTGTATCAATTGAAACTAACTTGTTCGTTTTGTCAAAAGCAAGACTTCTCAAGGTATGGCGGTGCTTTATTGCCAAAGTTTTATTGTAAAGGTTTTGTAAGTGCTTGTTATCTCTTTGCCCTGGCAAAGATTTCTTGATGCAGTTGAAAGCAAATTGCTTTAGCTCCGAAGCAGTAGAAATATTTTTTGACCACAACGCAACTGCACCAATTCTTAACGCTTCGTTGTTGGTAGCAATTTTATTACTGGCAGTAAACATTATCACTGGCACATACTTATTGATTTGAAGTATTTCTGTCAAAAGTTTAATGCCTGAAACTTCATTAGTCGGTTTGGTTTTATCTGCGTCCTTTTCAAGCCGAAAATCTAAAAGCACTAAGTCATAATCAAAGACGGTTGCAAGTCTTTCAAGAATGGTTTTAACCTTCTGCTTTTCTTCCTGAAAGTCGGAAAGGTTTTTTGCTCCAAAATGGCTAAAAGCAAATTTGCTTTGTGCTTCCTTATCAGCTTCCCTGTATTGATCAAGAAAAGAAACTTGCTCCTGTTCTTTTGCTTTTATGAAATTGCTGATTGCAGCATAATCACTTTTCGTTGTTAAAGTTGCTCCTTCAAACAATAGCTTCAAAACATTTTCCCATTTGTCGGCTTCATCATCAATGTATAAAATCTTCTTCCCTGTAATTGCTTTCTTAAATTCTTCATCAGTTAGTTTTAGTTCTTCTGAAAACAGGTTGGCTTCTTGTTGCAGGAAATGAATTTTCTTTTGCCAAAGTTCTAAATCAAAAGTGCTGTCGGTTTTGTTTTCAATTTCCCGTTTCAATTTTTCTGCACCTTTCTCATTCCTTATATCGTGTTCACTCTTGCCTTCATCAATTTCATTTTGTAAAACATACGGCTTTAAAATTTCCCTGTTTAGCTTTTCTGCGGACTTAAAAACGGACTGTGCTTTATCTCATGGATATTTTTAAGATGAAACAAGTGTGTGGCAGGGGAACACAAAAGCGTGTTTTCAGAATTGCGAAGAAACGTTTCCAAAGGGTAGGAGTAGCTCAATAGAATAGGGAGAAACTGAAAACCATTTAACTCGGTTGTAAGGCGAATGTGTTTGAATAATTCCAAACCTTGTAAGGTTTGGCGTTGTGTGTCTTGAAATTTTAGTTCAAGCGGAAAATAGATTTGTGTAACGCCTCCAAATTCCTGTAACTTCTTTAGCGTTTCAGTCAATGACAAATCGCTAACATCTAAAAACAAGTTTTCAGTCGGTAGATACTGGCGGATGCCTTCGTTATTTTCTATTATTAAAAGCATCTTCTGTTACTTGGCTTGTTTTAATTTCTCCTGTAAATATTTGTCTCTTGTGGTAACTTTATTTTCAATTGCAGTTTCACTTTCGTTAGAGTAAATTGATTTGAAAATTGCTTCGGTAAAATCTTCTTCCCTTTGGTCAAAGGTGAAAACCTTTTCAAAAATTCTTTTCACCTTATCGCCCTTTTCGTCTTTCAAAATATCAACTACATCAGGGTAATGCAAACCATTTTTGTCCCTCTTTTCCGTAACTCCTTTTACAACATTGGTAAACCCAGTTAGTTTGAATTTCGGTTCTCCATGTTTAAGAATATGGAAGTCAGATTTAGTTACAATTTTTATGAATGCATTAAAATCAGTTTCAGGAATTAAATCATAAACGAAATACAAACCTTCTTTTGAAAAATCGGTTGTAGGTTTGAAAATGATTTCATCTTCAAAAAACAGAATTGTTGTTTGCGATTTCCCATTTAACACTTTAATGTCTGCTCTGCTATCTGCAAAGTTGTCAAAGCCGGTATTAAGAGAAGCTGCTTTTGTGAATACAATTATTTTTTTCATTTTATTTTCTTGCTGTGTTTAGTAAATAGTTGATTGCATATTTGCTTCTTGCATGTGTAAAGGCATTTAGCACTGGTGAAAGGTTTACATAGCAAATATTATTAGAGGGTAATTCGGGTGGCTTGCCTCTCCCTGATGTTACTACCACACGAATGTGTTCTGACCATTCAATTAGTTTGCTTTCTATTTTTTCTTTTCTGTTGTCGTTACCTCCATACATTCTTTCCAGTATGCTGTAATGAATGATTAGGAATTTATTTTGGCAAAGTGAAATAGATGCTGAAATAAAGTTCTCTATTCTATCTGTTAGTTCATCAGTAAAATTTTCTTTTGCCAAATCAATATCATAAGGTATCTGAATATTAGTATAAGCAAATATTTCTTTGTTCAAAATTTTCATGTAGGTCTCTTTTGAATATCGCTGAATGCGTTCATCAATTACTACCACTGAATTTATAGCCGCTTCAAACAACTTTGCTTTAGGAACAAATTGATTTTTTATTTCATCAAGATAAGTTACAAAATCTTCTTGTGCATCAGGTAACTTGCTTTTTGCATTTGTAGAAAGAACATCAAACGATTGAATATTGCCACTGACAAAATCATTCTTGCAATCTACAAGGTTCTCTCCGTGATGTGAAAGGGCTATGTTGTAGCTGTTCGGTTGGGTGTGGCTTTCATTTGTATTTGAAAAGACCTTAAACACATTTACATTTTCAAAATTGCATCTAATAATATTAAACCATTCTTCCCAAATCCATTCTTCAACTTTTGAAAAACTAAAATTGGCTTTTAGCTTGTCAATAACTGGAGAGTTTAATTCAATCTCTAATACTCTTATTGGAAGATTGGTTTTGTATTCTTTGAGAATTTCATTGATAGTGTTACTTCCTTGGTGCAATACAAACTGGTGATTGAAAACAACATCCTTTTTCAATTCACATGTGAATTGCTTTTCAGTCATTACCCAAATTCCTTCCTTTGCAAGAGTTTCAGTTTCATTAATTCCAAATTCACCAACGAACAAAAATTCTGTTGGCTTGCTTATGAAAAAACGGTAAGCCAAACAACCATCTTTACTAAATGCTTTTAGAATATTCAGATTGTTGTTTGAATTAAATATTTTCTCGTCATGGTTTACTTCATATTCGTCTGCTTCAATTTGTATGATGTCAAGTTTACGCAAGTAAGCTGCCGAAGCTTCCATTTCCAGTAATCCTAAAGATGAATTACGGAGTTGGTTGTTGTCTTTCAATACACTTAGGTTTATCTTTTCGTTTTGGCAGTAAATTAACCAGTCAATATTTGAAATAGATTTACGCTTATTTGCTTCTACCTTTTTGCAGTAGATGGTTTTTTGTTCTTCATCTTCTTTGCTTACAAACCTCTTGTTGCCTTTGATTTCAATATCATCATAAACCTCAACCTCATAAAAAATTGACTTGGCCTCATTCAAATTTACATCAGCACTTGAAAGATTTATCTCCTTAAAGTTTATTGTAAATACTGTTGTCTTTCTCTTGCGTTGGTTATGTTTTGCTGTGTTGCGAATTATGTTTTCAAGAATGTTGTAAAACGCTTGGCACCCTAAAACATCGTTTGGCAATGCCAAAGTCAAATCATCATTAACCGTTAACGGCACAATTTCTCCTTTGCTGTTCTGCTTTGTAAACTTTATTTCATACTTAAATTCTGATAAGCCCGAAATGAATTCTAAGAGTAAACGCACACGGTCAAAATCTCTGTAAATCTCATTGAATGCTTTTTTGTGAGTGTGCATTAAAGGAGTTCCAAAGGTTATGTCGCTTAAATAATCCATTCGGCATTTTACATAGTTGTTATAGATGGCAATTTGCTGAAATGGTTTTAGGTCTTTGTACTCAATGGTTATGCTTGGTTGCGGTTGATAGGATTTGAACTTGCCGACTTTCAGTTTCATTAAATAATCTCCATCTGTCAAGCGGTTTAAAACATGACTGCCGATATTGTGGCTCATGTTTCTTGCCATGACTTGTGATATGGCTGCACGGGTGGCTTGTTGTTCGGTTTCCTTTCTGTGCTTTTCTAATATGCCTCGGTAATAAATATTTTGAGTTTCAATTCTACCTAAATTAAATGCAATACTTTGAAGTTGATACAACTGCTCGTTGTAGAAATTTGCTACATCTTTTTTCTTGTTGAGAGTTGACTTTCTTTTTGAATAGTAATTGCCGTAGCAATTACCATCATTGTCGCTGTCCTTTATAATTCCATAGAAGTAGCCAACATTCGGTATCTTACTTTTTATTTCATCATTCTCTTTGTTTGATTGAATTGGAAAAGCAATCAAACCTCTGCAAGTGGTTTCTAAGTATTTCTTGTCGTAACAGCCGATTACATAGCGTTGCAGGAAATGGGTGTAAACATTGAACCTTAAAATGTCTTCGGGCTTTTCGTTTTTTACTTCTTCGTTGGAGTTGTCGGTTGCGGAAAAAGTGTTTATTGTTTTGAGATAAGTTTTTAAAAGTTCAAAGTTGTTGTCAACTTTTTCTGTTTCGTATTTTGTCCAAAGTGCTTTAAAGTTGTTTTGTAATGACTGGTCATATTGAAATGAAATTTTTTTCATTTCAAATCTTTTGTTCTGAAAGAAGTATTGCATACTGGCAATAAGCCTTTCGGAATATGTTCTATCTGAATTAATCAACCAAAAATTTTTAACCAGTCAAAAACTTTTGCTTTGGTTTTTGTATTGCCTTCTACTGAATGGTTGTTCAAACTGCCTTTGTCTGAATTGGTATCACAAATCTTACGAATTATATTGAAGTATTTGGCTGCAATAATTTCTGTTTGTTCTTTAACAATTTTTTCTGTAAAGTCGTTAATGTGATTACTGATGGAATTAAGGTTTATATCAACTTCATTAGCAAAATTTATTTGGCTGTTCTCAAATAAATTTCTCATAAGCCATTGAAGAATTCCGTGGTCAATCTCACCGCTTGGAATGTAGAGAAGGTTATTTTCAATTTCATAATCTGATTTTTCCTTTCTTCCTTCTTGTGAAAAGAAATAAGGGTAATCGTCTTTGAAATATGGGAATATGCTTCTTGTAAAAGTGTTGAAATATTTATAAAGACTTAACCAGTCTTTATCAGTTTCAAGGTATTCGTTATTGCCTTTATGAGTAAACCATTTAAAATATAAGGAAGGCATTAAGTTTCGCTTGTTAGCTTGTAGCTTGTCTTTTGACATAGCTCCTAACAGATAATATGGCTCTACCTTAACATCATTTTTATGAACTTCATAAGGGTCATAAAAGCAAAACATTCCTGCTAACAACTGCAACTCTTTTTGGATGTCAAGAAAGGAAGTATCAGGTTTCCCCTTTTCCTTTATTGCACCTTGCAGGTAACATAAAATCCTGTAATATCTGTCATTTTTATTTTTTGATTTGCCTTTGGTGTTGAATTTCAGATAGGAATATTCGTTTGAGTTGCTGAAATCAAATAGCTGAATTGCACTTGTATCAATATCAAGTTGCTTGCCATCTATATCTAAATAGCGTTTGATTTGCTTGAATACATTTTGTATTCCATTTTGAATTCTATATTTTTCAGGGTCTATATGCTCCATATCAAGTCAATAATTGAAAGAGTATATCCAGCACCAAAACTACAAAGTAGCAAGCGGTCTCCTTTTTTAATTTTTCCTGACAAATAGTTTTCAGCTAAACAAATTGGAATTGATGCCGATGCAGTATTTCCAAAGTGGTCAAGGTTTACTAAGAGTTTTCCAAGTCCGACATCAAGTCCAGAGGCAATTTCATTCAACATTCTTATATTGCTTTGATGTGGAACAATATACTTAAAATCATCAAGCGTTAGTTCCTTCTCTTTCAAAAATTCATTTATTAAATCAATGGTGTAGGTTACACCATGCTTGTAAACTCTTGTGCCGTTCAACTGTAATATTTCTTTCTCCCAGTCATTTGTACCAAATGGAGTTTTATATGTAACATCATCTAAATTGTCAGTTATAACTTTTGATTGTGTGCTTATGATGTATTCGTTTTGGTTTGTTGCAGTTAGTAAAACTGCACCTGCACCATCACCGAATAAAATCCCTGTTTTGTAATCGTAATTATTTAATGCTTTGCTCATAACTTCTGCTCCACATACAATTACATTTTTGCACTTGCCTGTTTCAATATACATTTTGCCTAACTCCAAAGCGTAACAGAAACCTGAACAAGCTGCTGATAAATCCATTCCGAAAGCATTGCTCAAATTCAGTTTCTTAATTGCAATGGTCGCTGTTGATGGGGCAAAACTTTCAGGTGTAATTGTTCCCAAAAGCAAACAATCAATTTCAGATTTCTGAACTGTTGTTTTTGAAAACAGATTATTGATTGCTTCTACTGCAAGGTCGGAAGTGCTTTGAGTGGTTACATATCTTCTTGTGCTTATTCCGCTTCTTGAATAAACGGATTTCAATTCAATTTGATAGCGTTTAGCTATAAAAATATTGTCAATAATTTGCTCTGGCACATAGTAGCCAATGGCTGCGATTTTTGCTTTCATAATTATTTGTCAATAAAGTTTAAATCTCTGCCCCAAGTTTCTTTCAAGAAATAGTTTCCTAAAAAGGCAAATGAAACAGCAATAACTCCAATAGCAAATACAGATGTTGAAGTTCCGAATGACGGCTGCAAAGCCATCAATAAAAGTTGTATTGGAATAAACAAAGACCTGATAATGTTTGGAACTGATGTTGCAAAAGTTGAACGAATATTTGTTCCTACTTGCTCGGTTGTGTAGGTAATGAGCAAAGCCCAATATCCCGAAGCAAAACCCATGATAGGAGCAAACACATAAAAATATTGTTCGGGTGTTGTTGGTGGCATCAAGTATAAAAGCAAAACAGGAATTATGCAAAAGGAGAGATACATGTAAATTACTTTCTTGCGACTTTGTAATACTTGACTTAGATAATTTGCAAGTATGTCGCCAACCGATAAGGCAATGTAAAACATGATGATTGGAATTGTTCCTTTGATTGTCAGCCCAATTTCCTTTCCATAGTCAGCTGCAAACTTTACTGGAATACTTACAAAGAAGTAGATTGGAAAACCTAATAGTATTGAGTTAACGAAAATCTTTACAAGTCGCTTGTTACTGAATACAAGCCCTAAACTTCCTCTTTCGCTTCGTTGGTTTTCTTTGTCTAAGAAGTGTGAAGTTTCATTTACAGTGTATCTCAAAAATAAAAGAAGTAAACCTGCAACACCACCAATTAAAAATAAGGACTGCCAAGAAACTTTCATAAACTCAAAGAGAAATGCTGCGAACACACAACCTAAAATACCGAATGAAACAACAATCATAGAACCGTAACCTCTATATTTGGCTTTCATGGTTTCGGAAATCATCACAATACCTACACTCAACTCGGCAGCTAAAGCGAAGCCGCAAATGAAACGCAAAGCACAGTAAACAGTAGAAACATGCGGAACTGATGCTGAAAGCATCCCGTTCAAAATGTTTGCTATTGAATAAATAATTATTGAGGCATACAGAACTTTCCTTCTGCCAATTTTGTCGCCTAAAATTCCAAACATTACACCACCTAAAAGAATACCGAAACTCTGCACATACTCAAATAACTGTTCATAGCTTTTATGTTCTGGTGTTCCAAGTTGGGCTAAACCTAAGTCCACAATTGCACTGCTCCTTGCTACACTGGCTACAATCAAGTCGTAAGCATCAACAAAGTAGCCCAATGCCGCTACAATTATTAAGAGTATGGCACTTCGGTCAATTATTTTTTCGTTGTCTTTCATTGTTTTGTTGTTTGATTAATAAAGCACAAATGTGAACTGTCCGAAGTTATCCAAAGTTATCCGTGCTCAATATGTAAGCAGCCCCAAAAATTGGACAGTTTAAAAGTAGATAATTTCTAACTTTAAATTCTCAAACGACGAAAAAAAACAAATTTACCGAGAGCCAGATTTACTCAATGCTGAAGCAGCAAACGAGTGGCCTAAAGACAGCAGAGCTCTGTCGTCAAAACGGGATAAGCCCAGCAACCTTTTACAAATTTCAGGATTTGAAATTCCAGAAATGCGGTAAGAGCCATTGGTTACTGGAATCCAATTGTAAACAACTGAAAAGAAAATGATTTGCAAAGCAATCGTTGCCAAACTGAAATACAGTTCTCTTACTTGCCCTGCAATGAAACTAAAAAGCAAAGCCATGAATACACAAATGAACATTGCCGCCGGCAAAGCCAACCAATAAGAGAAGCCAAACTTTGTGATTGTGATTGCAGTTGCATAAGCACCAATGCCGTAAAAAACTGCTTGTGCTAAACTCAACAAACCCGACAAACCAACTTTTGATTGGCACTCAACGCAAGCAGAATGTAGATTTCAAGCATTACCGATATGTGGAGTAGGTAGTTCATGCGGTTTGAATCTCTTTAAGTATTTGTTTGAATTCAGAAACTGTTTCTAAAATGTTTTTGGAAGAAATACCGCCAGCAGCATTTAGATGCCCTCCACCATTGAAATATTTAAAAGCAATTTCTTTTACAGATAAATTCCCTTTAGAACGAAATGATGCTCTTACTTTTCCTTCGTTTTCATAAAAGAAAGCGGAAAGTCTTACTCCTTCTATTTTCAAACCAAAGTTTACTACATCGTCGATTTCTGTTTTTCCAACTTTGAATCTCTGTTGTTCTTGGTCTGTCAAATAAATAATGACTGCTTTGGCCGCTTCAATGTGCTCTAACTTTTCAGCCATTACATAACCGTTAAGTTTCATTGTGTTGATTGAATTTGAATCATAAATTAACTCATATACTCTACTCTGATTTGCACCTTTTCTTAGAAGAGTTGCAGCAATTTCATGCAACTCTGGCGTAACTGAATTGAATCTAAAATTGCCTGAATCAGTGATGATTCCGCAATAGAGGCAATCTGCAATTGAGCTATCAATCAAAGGCGTTAAGCCTAACTTTTCAATGAAGTAAAATATTAACTCTGCTGTTGCACAAGCATCGGAAAATGAGAATGCAAATTGACAAAATCCTTGTGGCTCTATGTGATGGTCAATTAAGACTTTTATTGCTACCTTATTTGCTAATAGATACTCCGATACTCCTTCAATTCTTGAAAGGTTATTGAAGTCTAAACAAAAAATAATTTCTGCATTTTCCATTGCTGAAATTCCCAAATCTATTTTGTCTGCAAATGAAATTACCTTATCAGCACCATTCATCCATTTTAGAAATCCCATCATTTGATTGGGTGTTACAACTGATACTTCGTGTTTTGTTTTTGAAAGAATATTAGCAAGAGCTAAAGAAGAGCCAATTGCATCACCATCTGGATTTACATGGGTAAGTATGCAAATCTTCTTTGGAGAAGAAAGCAATTGTGAAATGCTTTCTATCGCTGAATCATCAAACTGATATTTAGATTTTACATTCATGGTCTGTCCTTTCTTAGGTTGTAACTGATGATGCCTTCAGTTCTAAATAATATCACCAGCAACAAAATCAGGAATGTAATTCCATCTTTCCCTTGTGCATCTAAAAACCATTCGACTGAATTTTGTAAAAGTGTCAATGCAATTGCGAAAGCAATTATCATAATCACATTCAATCTTGAAACAAGAATTGCTACAACTGCTGCTGTGAGTGTGATGCTCATTCCCGCTTGTGGGTCAATGCCAACTTCCATTGTTTTCAATATTGCTGCAATGCAAGCCAACATACTTCCTGCAATGAAAACTTTTGTTCTTTCTTTTTCTGTATTAATGCCAAAAATTTTGCTGATAGTTTCATTGTCTGAAACGGATTGCAAAGCCAAATTTGATTTGGTGAGTTTCAAATAAATTAGGAATGTGGCGGTAGCCACAATTCCTATTACTGTTTGAATCATTTGAACTTTTGTGAAAATGATATTGCCAAATTCAAACGAACCTGAAATTGAATTTTCAATTGTCATATTTTCGTTTCCGAAAAGCAAAGCCAAAACATTTACGATTACCACATACAAACCCATTGAAGCAATCAATGAAATACTTTGGTTGTATTGCTTTTTATTGAGTGGTAAGTAAACGGTCTTTTCAATCACCCAAATCAGAATTGCCACAACTGCAATTGCGAAAGCAATTGCAGCAAACCAGTTGTTTGTCTTGGTCAGCATCCACCAACAAGCGAATGCACCTGCTACATAAACGCCTCCATGCGCAAGGTGAAATACCTTCGTGACCCGAAAGATATAGGTGAAGCCAATCGCAACCAAACTGAGTAGCAGTCCTGAAACGATGCTATTAATGAGTATTTGCATTGCAGTTTCCAAATCAAGTGTAAAGGTCTGGCTTGTTTCATTATCCCAAATTATCCAGCTTCAAATTTAAATAGAGAATGGACTACCTTTAACAGCTAAGGTACATAAAAAAAATTAGGATGGCATTATTGCAATTAATGAAGTGTGTTGAAATGGCATACGAGTAGTTACATTCTGACTCATAAAGTAACAATATAAGCAGGAGTAGGACTTTACTCAACCGGGGTGCAAATGGGAGACAAAATTGAACGAATGCTCATTTGGCTGGCTCCAAATTTAGAAAAAGCCCCAATCAATGAAACTTTTCAATATATGCCCAAATTGAGGATCATGACCATATTCGGGAAGCCGTTTTTATTTTGGCTTTTGGTAAATAAAATGAAGTCAGGCCGAAAAGATACTCGTAATTGTCAACGATAACTTGTTCCAATTCCGCTTCACTGTCAAACGGGGACCTAATAAATTTTGTGTCTTTAAATATTATCATATTTTGAGCTATTCACAATAGTTGAGCTATTGCAAAGCATCATCTATATTATAATCCAACATATACATTAATTTTTTCTGACGGGGGGGGGCTAAATAATAACCCGTTAACCTTTAATCCGCTTCCGGTTCATCCGAATCAAATAAAGTTGCATCAAATAACCCTCCTTATAATTTTGTAAAAATGCATGTTTTCCGCTATTTTTTGGCTTAAAGTGTAATTAAGTTTTCCCAAAGCATTTTGAAAATGCGATAATTTTTAAATTATTGACTAAATATTCTCAGTTTTTTCAATTCCGGTATAATTTGTTTAATATGCTATCAAGTTCAAAGGAATGCTTATAATATAAATCCATAATGCCAATTTTTTCTTGAAACAACGCCTTGTCTATACTCAATTCTCTATATTTATTTAATGAAGCTCCATCTAAAGTAAGATTAATAGATATTTTATTTTTATCTACTTCATATTCAACCTGTTTAACCCAGAATGTTGAAGTTACAAGTTTCGCCTTTAAAAACGGAATGGAAATTGTCTCATATTCTCGCGGTAAAACCGGTAAAAAAAGATAAAAAAAGCATAAATTATCAAAATGTTGAATAATCATACAAACTTTAATTTGGTTTTCTTGAAACAACTCAGGTTTCTCAGAATTTAATTCTATTATTTGTTTATAGATCTGTTTAATCCATTTTGTAACTTTAGTTGAATTAGTTTGATACTCTGTTGCGATTTTCTGGATAGTAATTTTTTTGCTTTTTCGGCCATTATAAAAATCTTTTTCAATTAACCATTTTAAAAAGTTTGTATAGGGTTGTTCATCCTCATTAATCAACAATATTTTTGAATAAATAGGCATAGCGGACAAGCAAATGAATATTTCGTAGGTAGTAGGTATATGGATTATTTTGTTTCTCTGCTTTTTCATAGTAATTATTTTTTTGTTAATAATACATCACTGGTACATGAGCATTGCATTTATTAGAAGATAGATGATAATTTTTGGTTTACAAGTTTTTTCGCGGTTTTTACTGTCGGAATATATTGCTCAGGCTCATCTCCGTTCTTTTTCTCATACTTAGCTACTGTCTTCTGGAGGGCTGTATTAATAACCTCTTTAATAAAAATTCTATCCCAGTAGGCTATAGCTTTAAGTTTCTCCAGTAGCTCCTCATTTATTATAAACGTGGCTCTGGTCTCATTCTCTTTATTTCCCTCCTGAGAGCTTTTAGTAATCTCTTTAGTCTGGGTTACTGGTCTCCCCTCTTAGGTTTATTTTGCTGGTCTCGCAGTAGAGAGTTTAAGCCTCCTGTAAAATTCTTTTTACTCATAGTTGTAAATTTAGTGTTTATTTTGTTTACCTACCCCACAGTTTTGCCACACATTTATTGGAATCAGGAACGGATATCCGTTTCATTTAGGATTTGTTGGGGCACACCAGCATACAAACTACAGAGCGTTACACGCATGTTTCAAGAAAAAGCCTCAGCAATGTAGAAAGCCCATTAGACAAATTGATGCGAAATAGTCTGTAAACACTGGAATAGCTTTGCGAAACAAATTTTTCTCAGAAAAACTTAAAATGCGAAAATCGGCAGCTTGATTATCAAGTACTTACAATAAAATTGGTTTTGTGATGGAAGTTTGTATATTCGTATATAAATATGTTAGCGGGCAGCCTAAAAGACGACAAAGTAAATAAATGACCGACTTCAAAACATATTACAATTCTAAATTTCGAGACGACATAAATCGGTTCTTCTCGACAATTCCTGATGCGAGTAGGTTTCACGAAGACACAGAGAACAAACAGACTTTTTCAATTCAATACGAAAGACTAACACCTGCATTTAACCATTTAGATTTTTTGGACAAGGACGGGAAAGAATATTTTGCAATAGCTCTATTTCTGATAGTTTTGACAGATATGGTTTGCTTCTTTCACTTCAAGACACATTACAGCAAATTCAGAAACCTAACACGATATCCCAAATTTATTGGTAACTGTCCAGGTGGTTGTAACTACCATTACCATCCAAGCGACATTTTTTTTGCAATGAATAAGGGACGTTCGGCAACTGAACAACATTTGGTTTTTTACGACAAGTTTTTAGGAGCCATCGAAACTATGAAGGAAGAAACTTTTAATTTTTTTAAAGAACATTTACCCGTAGTGAACGGAGATGCTTTTTGGGAAAAGTGCCAAAGAGAATTTCCATACAGGTTAGAACAATAAAAATGATTGACAATGATTAACAGAATAAACAATTTTTTCAACGTAATTCAGCAGACACCAATAGAGCTTTACAGCGAATTCGGCTTACAACACGAGTTAGCGATATTTTTAAGGAGTAATTATCCTGATCTTACAGTTAGACTTGAATACCCAACACCAAGAATATTCAACCCTCTTCCACAATTCGTTAAAAAGGAAATTGATATTTATGTAACTACCTTAACTGGTCAAAAATTCGTAATAGAACTCAAAATGCCAAAAGACGATTGCGGAACACCTAATGAAATGTATAGAGCAATTCAAGATGTAAAATTTCTGGAACAATTAAGGCAAAATAATATTGATGGGTGTTATGACATCCTATTTTCAGAAAGACAAGCTTTTTGGCAAGCACCACAAGCAAATGCCGGAATATATCAATTTTTTAATGGTCAGCAGGTTAACATTCAATCGGTTGATGTAGGCCACTTGCCAAACTTCTTGCACAAAAAAGGCCCGATAGGACTTAACAATGTTTATCAAGGAAACTGGAATGATTACATCGACATTAATAATACAAATTGGAAATACTATGTACTTGACATTTGACAGACAACTAGAAGGCCGACCCGCTAACACACGTTTGGCGTCATGCGGGGTGACGTGCTTACATTCAAGTTCAGTTTTCCAATTGGGCTTTAGTGCTGGTTTGACAGTTTTGTGCTCCGAAATCCCGCACGAACGCAAAGCGCCAAAACGTCAGACTGTGCAAAAACTACTGTATAACTTCCATATTTAATATTTTAATTTATTTATAAGTCTTACTAATTTTATTGGCATAAATGATCTTATATGTCATATATAAAAGGTGATATCAGAAATCAAACATCTGCTTTTCCACTCTCGTTAGAGGAATTAATTACAGAAGATAATCCTGTTCGCGTGATCGATTTATTTATTGATGGGTTGGATATGATTAAATTGGGATTTATTTCTACAGGTAAGTGAATTGAAGGGAGACCTGGTTATGAACCGAAAAGTTTACTCAAATTATATCTTTATGGTTATCTCAATCGCATCAGAACCTCGCGGCTGCTGGAAAGAGAATGTGCACGTAATATAGAAGTAATGTGGCTTTTGGGCAATCTTCAACCGTGTTTCAGAACTATTGCCGGGTTTAGGAGTGAAAATAATGAGGCATTACAAAATTTATTCAAACACTTTGTGCAGATGCTGCGTTCCTGGAATTTGATGGGAGGGAAAACTGTTGCTATCGATTCTTCTAAATTCAGAGCTGTGAATTCCAAGAAAAATAATTTTAATCCCGCGAAAATTGCTACACAGCTGGAATACATTGACAATCGAATTGAAACGTATTTAAAAAAAATGGAGCAGGCTGATGCACAAGAGGATAAAGAAAGAGCAGATACCATTAATAATATCATTAAACAATTGAACCGAAAATTTAAATACAAACAATTAAAAGAAGAATTAGATCAAACCGGTGCTGATCAGATCTCCACTACCGATGCAGAGGCCAGGTCAATGATATTGCATGGCAGCGTTATTGAGGTTGCATTTAATATTCAGACATCTGTGGATGATAAGCATAATTTGATCGCGCATTATAAATCTACAAATACAAACGATAGAAAAGCACTCGCTCCTATCGCCATAGAAACTAAAGAAGTATTACAAGCCGATGCACTAAATGCACTTGCTGACAAAGGATATCACAATGGTGAACAATTACAAACCTGCAGCGATAATGATATTACTACCTATGTTGCCGTTCCGGAAATTCCGCTCAAGTCAGAGGTTCCCACTCCGGAATATTACGGAGATAAATTTATTTATAATGAAGTGGATGATACTTCTACTTGCCCTCAAGGAAAAACACTCACCACAAACGGAAAGTGGTATGACAAAAAACATGAACGCTACTCCAACAAAGTAAAACATTACAAAACATCAGCATGTAAAACTTGTCCCGTTAAAGACCAATGTACAAAAAATGAAAATGGCCGCATGATCGAAAGAAGTGAATTTGCTAAAGCGGTAGAAGAAAATGGCGAAAGACTTAAAAAAGAATATCATATTTATATCAAGCGGCAGCAAATTATAGAACATGTTTTTGGCACTATAAAACGACAATGGGGATATGATCATATACTGCTAAAAGGGTTGGAAAAAAATAACGGTGAATTTGGGTTAATTTACTTTACCTACAATTTTAGACGGATTTTGAATATTTTAGGGATAAAAGTGGTGAAAAAACGGCTCAAAAGGCTGTTTTTATGGGGTTTTGATTCTATTAACTTGATTAATGTAAAATACGATCAGAAATTATTTTTATCCCATTGCAAACTATAGATCGTATCCAAACTGAAAAATAAATATTACCTTAGTTTTTGCACGAACTGACGTTAGCCGCAACCGTTGGGGACACTGCTAACTTTGAACTGACTGCATAAAACAAACAGACAAAAACAAAAATATCATGACAAGAAAAGCAATTTGGATTTCATACGACTTCGGTTTAAAAGGCGACTTCACAGGGCTTTTTACTTGGCTTGACAATCATGACGCAGTTGAGTGTGGTAATGGACTTGCCTTTTTTCGTTACGACATTTCTGACACCAATGGCAAAACAGATACGGAGAGTTTGATTAAAAAAATAACGGCTGACATTAAAGATACTGTAAAGCTATCTAAGTCGGACAGGGTTTACATTGTTGTCAAAGATTCTCACACGAACAAAGTCAAGGGTGAGTTTATAAATGGTAATAGAAAGCAATCACCTTGGGAAGGTTATGGCAAGTTGAAAGGCGACAACATAATAGATTCTGAAGAATGAATTTAAAAGTATTAGTTGACACGGGTTTTTGGATTGCATTGTATGACACAAAGCAACCTGAAAATATTTTAGAGGCGGAAAGAATTGCCAACGAAATTGAAGACGAGGAAATCATAATTCCTTTTCCAACTTTATACGAGTTTGTAAACTCACGACTTTCCAGACGAGATGCGAAAATGCAATTTGAAAAACTTCTGACAAGACCTAATGTTATTAAGTTAAGCGACACAAAATATAAAGCGAAAGCTCTTGAAAACTTTTTCATCAAAAGCAATCAAGAGTATTCAGACATTAGTTTGGTTGACGAGGTTCTAAAATTAATTATCGCAGACGGGACAATAAAAATTGATTACATCGCTACATTTGACAGCGGACTTTTAAATGACGCATTATCTCAAGGAATAAAAAAAGTATAGAGCAATGACAAACTTAAACAGCACAGCAATGAATGTAAATCGCTTCGTAGAAACAGTGTGCGAACTGCGAACAGTTGTGCTTCTGGGGAACAGCACGGCAGCGGCTAACATAAGATTAAAAGAAATTTTAAAAAGAAGGGCTTTGTTCGGTAATCAAACAGTTGTGCTTCTAACAGGCAGTGGTGCTTCCAATCCCTTCTTTTTAAAACTTCTTTAATCCCTTCTTCGTTATCGGCAAGCGTAAAAACGACCACGAACAAATAAAAAAGGCAATATGACAGCACAAGCAGGAGAAAGACTATTTTACAAAGGTGAGGAAACTTTGATGGCAGCAGAACCATTAAACCAATATTTGCAAAATAGAAACGATATAAAATTTATTTCACCATCTACGGCTTGTTGGCGTGGATACTTTGGTCAATGGGAAATAAAGGACAATAAGCTGCACTTAATCGGACTTAAAGCCTATCTTGAAGGATACAGGGAAGTAGATTTAAGCTATCTCTTTCCAAGACAAAAACAAGTTATCGCTGATTGGTTTAGCGGAAAAATAAGAGTGCCACAGGGAGAAATGTTGGATTACGTACATATGGGATATGCTTCTTTATATGAAAGGGATTTAATTCTAGAAATTAAAAATGGAGAGTTAATAAATGAATATGTTGTTGAAAATGAAGATGAGTTTCAAGAAAGATTGAAAGATAAGGAACGAAAAGAAATAGAGCGACTTGAAAAGCCGGCTAAAGATAAAAAAAAGGAAAAAGTCATTACCGTTGTTGCAGTAATTCTTATTGCACTGGTATTGACGGGAACGGTAATCGGCATAAACAAACTAATTTCATTAGGCACAACATTAGGCTTTTTAACATCGGTCACAATTGTAATTCCATTGTTGTTAATGCTTGGTGGAGTGATATACTCCATTTATAAAAAGGAAAACAATAAAGAGCAAGACAGGGCGATTTCTTTTATAGGAATAAATTTCCTTGTGTTTGTATTTATTGGTATTTGTATAGGTGTATTCTTTCTAATTAATTGGGGAACGCTATTAGGATATTTAACATCGTCTTTAATTGTAGGCGGTTTACTTTTTTTGGGTTCCTTAGCTATAAAAAATAGAAAGAAATAATAAATTTAAGGATTGAATGAAGAAATACACTGCAAATTATACATATACAAATCCAAACTTTGTAATTCAGAACCTTGTAACAAATCAGACAAACGCTGACTTGTTACCAATTTTGTATGTGACGAAAAACATTTTGCAACGTGGTTTCCCGACAACTCTTCTTAAATACTTGCAATCTCAATTAGGCGAAATCCCCAAACTGTTATGCGTCACCCAATAACGACCGACAGTGCTTACAATAAACAGACATAAAATGAATGATATTGACTTGACCAAAATAAAATATCCTCCAACAGAATACAAGATTAGCACTTCAAAAATCACAATCATTTTGATTTTTCCAATCGCGATCTAATCCATTCTTCTGTTTCCTTATCGACACAATAAATATAACATCCTTTCATGCCTCTTGTCATCAGAGTACGATAAGTATTTTTGACTATCGCGTTTAATGTTTCCATCCCTCCAACCTTATCTCCTTTTATAATATTTTTCCATCCCTTTATCGACATGTCTGTTTTTGCTCGCTTTGATGGATCGATTGTGATTTCACCATTTCTTACAACCATATCGGCCCCAATAATAACCCCAATATACTCCACTTCAAGTCCTTGACAGGTATGTATGCAACCAATTTGGTTCACCGAATTTGGTGAATTAATATATAAACCACCATCTGCAGATAAATTCCATTGTTTTGAAAATTTAAATTGTGGGAATTCAATGTCCATTAATTCCGGATTCTTTTTACTTATCCAATTCCAACAATATCCAGCAACCAATCTGGCACTATTCCTTTTTTTATTTTTTTCGTAAATTGCCTTAAATAAGGAATTAGGGTTATCAAAGATCTTAAATTCATATTCACTTTGATTTAAAATAAAATTGGCAGTTTCTCTAACCTGAAGAGTATTATCCAACCAAGATAAGTAGGCATTTGATCCTCCGCATCTGAATTGTGACTTTAATTCTAATACCTCAACCTCTGCATTATAGAATTTCGCCCATTTTTTGATCTCATCTTCAGTTCCAATATCCTTTAATGTAACTTTTTGATCTTCATCAAGAAAGAATACAGAGCTTTCAGCAGAGTTGATCAATTCTTTTACTTGATTTTCACCCAAATTTTCATATAAACCACTAAATTCATTGAGTCTGTGCGCTTCATCAACTATCAGTGTTTTATAAACATTAGATTTTAATTCATAATAACCACCTGAACCCTTAAACAAACCTCCTACATAGTTTTTCTTATAATTTCCGAGTAGGCTATCTGAAAAAACAGCTCTTGGAGCAGCATTTTTAGTGACGTATTGAGCCATTTGCCTTTCACTGATCATTTTTACAAGGAGATTTATTGCTACAACAGATTTACCTGTTCCAGGACCACCATGCACTATTAATACCTTTTTTTTCTTTTTTGTTGATTGATTTATTAAATCAAGTGCTTTCTCATATACGATTTTTTGATCATCAATTAAAATAAATTCTTTATTTCCTTTTAATAGACTGTCTAATGTTTCAGCCAATATTTTTGAAGGTTTTAATTCACTATTTTCAATTTCATAAAGAACATTTTTTTTATCTCCGGTTTTAATTTTCTGTTTAATGAAGCTTTTTAATTCCTCTCCCTGACCCTTGCAATATAAAGGAGCTTTTTTAATATATTCACCATAAACCGAATTATTTATTTCTCCGTCCAACTTATAATTGTGCATATAAACGCATGGATATATCCCTACTTTATTAGTATAAATGTATGTATTATATCCTTCCAAAAACGAGGCGTAAGACCAAGCTTGGTAACTTGGATGTACATGTTCGGAATACCCATGCTGAAACCAAGTTCCTATCATACCATCCATTTGCAGGACTTTAATTTTATCCCATTGTTTGAGTTCTACTACAATTAAACTGCCATTATTATCGATATCATAACCAGAGATCAGCATATCGATACGATTGCTTGTGCGGGGAATATTATATTCTACTGCAATTCCCGAATCATTCGGTATTGATTCATCATTTAGAACATGATACATACGTTGCAGAGAATTTTCCCAACTATTATATTCTGACTTACCAGTTTTCCTTAACATTAAATTTTCCAAAGCTTCAGCAATAATGTCAGCTATCAAGCCGCTTTCCACATCTTTTAGAAACTGGATTTTAGTTTTATGGTATACTATCATAATTCCGTATATTTAGTAGCATTACCCTTTGCTTTATCAACCGGATATTTTTGAGCATTTTGTTGTATCTTCTCCATTACAATTTCCTTAACATCCAAATTAAGTTTGTGAGCAAGTAAAAAGCTGAATGAAAGCACGTCAGCCAACTCGCCCTTCAGTTTTTCAACCGATACATCTGCTGCATCCTTCCAAAGAAAAAGTTCCAAAAGTTCACCTGCCTCAATACTAACGGCTAAAGCTAAGTCCTTCGGATTGTGAAATTGAGCCCAGTCTCGCTCGTCTCTGAATGAGATTAGCGCATTGGTGAGGGAGAGGATGTCATTCATAGCCTGAAAATTTAGTCATGCAAGTATAAAGCTAAATTATAGAGGTTTATTAAGAATATGGGATTTGCTTTAAATTCACAGGTAGATTTGTCGCAAACCCGCCATTAGTATGGTTGAGTTAAGTTACTTCCGCTACCCTAAAGTAACAATGTTTGTCGGGCTTGATTTTCACTAAGCACGGGTACAAATGGGATACAATACGTTGTAGTTTATAATGATTCCGGAAGATTAAACCCCTTATATGTCAACGGGCGAAGATAAATTATCATTTGGAAGTTGCTTAATTTGGATCCTATTTTTGCCGGCTGAGCTTTATACATAAATTGAGTTTAGATTGGCCACTTTGCATTACCTACCCCACAGTTTTGCCACACATTTATTGGAATCAGGAACGGATATCCGTTTCATTTAGGATTTGTTGGGGCACACCAGCATACAAACTACAGAGCGTTACACGCATGTTTCAAGAAAAGGCCTCAGCAATGTAGAAAGCCCATTAGACAAATTGATGCGAAATAGTCTGTAAACACCGGAATAGCTTTGCGAAACAAATTTTTCTCAGAAAAACTTAAAATACGAAAATCGGCAGCTTGATTATCAAGTACTTACAATAAAATTGGTTTTGTGATGGAAGTTTGTATATTCGTTTATAAATATGTTACCGGAAACCCTATGAAGACAGTGCAAACATTAAACTGACAGACAAAAAATGAACCGACAGCCGACAATAAACATATCTGAACGACACCGCTTTGAACGGACAGGCAACGCTTCGTTTTTAATTTTTTTCCACATCACAAATTTTTTAATTCAATTTTTTGCCACCACCCAAAACACACTTTCATTTTTTTTACCACCCACGAAAACCCCAACGCAAAAAAAATGAAAGAGTGTTTTCTCCACCCCTCATTACGATATTTCAAGTGTAACTTACTATCTTTAAAACCGCAAAAATTATCTACTACTTATGAAATTTAAAGTTGGGTTAGTTACAAATACAACTGGCAGTGGCGGAATGAAAACTCATTTTGAAGGGCTGCTTATTGCTTTACAAAAGAACTTTATGGTTGTAGTATTTAATGAAAATCCCTACGACAAAATAGACAAACAAGAATTAGAATCTTGTGACTATGTGATTCGTTATGGATGGCGACAAGATGAACCACACGACTTTAGTAATGCCATTTTTAATTTCAACATCAAGTCAGACAAGGCAAAAAATATTTTAGTAGTATGCTTTGATGCAACTATGCTTAACGAAAATCTTATCAATGAAATAAACAGAAACTTTGGAGCAATTTTTTACGATTCATTTTTCTCAAAAAGCCGTGGAGAGTTGGCAGGAATTTCATCATCAAAAACACTTGTTATTCAACCTCAAATATTATGGAAAGAGTTTCAAAAGCAAGAAAGAAATTCAGATGAATACAAATTTCTCACCGTAACAAACGAACTTTTCATAATAAAAGGAATTGATATTCTCCTTGATTCATTTTTAGAAGCATTCAATTCAAGTGAATCTGTATCAATAACAATCAAGACAAATGAAAAAGACCAAGAGCAAAAACTAATACAGTCCTTTTTAAGAAAGTTTAAAGAGGAAAAGAGAAGTCATCAAATGAAAGTTGTGAGCCACAACATTCCACATCATTTAATGCCCAATTTATACCAGCAATATGACTGCTATGTTTTAGCAAGTAGAACAGAAACATTTGGATTGCCAGCAATTGAAGCAGCGTTTTGTGGCTTAGACATCATAATGCACACATGGGGAGGCATGAATGATTACTCTGAAATAATAAAATACAAATCAATAGAAGGAACAATTGAACAAATGCCTGAAAACACATGGCGAATGAATAGCCAATCAAATTGGTTCATTCCCAATAAGCGAAATCTAATTGAACACATGAGAACAGCATTTAAAAAAAACGACACTGGTAATGTTGAACAATCAAGAATCATTCAAGAGTTTGGACTAACTTCAGTGCTACACAAAAACTTACACGAAATACTTTGTTGACAATATTAGCATATCATCACATCCTTCCAACCGAATTGACAAGTTTGCCAAAGTCAAATCGTTTTGTATCTATTAAAGAGTTTGAAAAACAAATTGAGTTTCTTTCAAACAATTTCGCTGTTATCCAATTGAACACTTTATCTGAAATACAACTTGACAAGAACGAACAAAAGATTGCAATTACAATTGATGATGGATATAAAAATTTCATTGAAAACGGATTTCCAATTATTGAAAAATATAATCTCCCCGTAACGATATTTATTCCGACCGAAAAAATTGGAAAGAAATTTTTTGAAGCAGATTATGATTACGACATTGAATACTTGTCCGAAAACGATATTTCAAAAATTTCACAGAGCAAGTTAGTATCAATTCAAGCACACGGACACAAACATATAAGATTAGCAGAGCTAACTAAAGAAAAGCAAGAGCAAGAGATTAAAGTTTCAAAACAAATTCTTGAAGAAATTACAAAGAATGAAATTACTGGCTTTTGTTTTCCATATGGCTCATACAACAACATTTCAAAAAGCATATTAAAGTCACAAAATTTTCAGTTTGCTTGCACAACAAATACTGGTTTTAATATTGAACCATTTGAGTTATTGGAATTAAAACGAGTTGCTGTTAATTCAAAATATTCAATTAGTGATTTCACCAATATTTTATGAAAAAGGTATTTCTAATAAATGCAGGACCATACAAATCTTATTCAGTTAAGAGCCGTGTTTATTTCCCTACTTTACTCTTATACATTGGGACAATTATTAAGAATAAATATGAAGTTGAAATACTTGATAGAATGGTTGAAGATTTTGAAATCGCAACCTTAGGCGATAAAATAAAATCAGAGAGTTCCCCTCTTGCTTGTATTATTCATTTTGGCACAAAAGAAATTAACGATGCAGCTGGCATTGCTGATTGTTTTAAAAGAGTTCACCCTAATGCCAAAGTAATTGCACTTGGTTTACACGGAGCAATGTTTCCAGACCAAGTTCTAAGTGATTCTTCATTTGACTTTGTTATTTCATTAGATGCAGAGAATGTAATTTATGCTCTCTTAAAATCAATTGAAGACGGAAATGTATCTGCAATGCCAAATGTTTGGAGCAAGATGTCAAATAATGTTTTGCCACCATCAAGAGTAGAAAACATTGATATGAGTTCACTTCCATTGTTGGACTATGAACTTGTTTCAATGGACAAGTATCTTTATAGAAGTGTAGGATTCTTAACTGGTGATAATTCCTTAAAAAAAGTAATCCGATTTTCTACTTCAAGGGGATGTCTTTATAAGTGCAATTTTTGCACAGACCCATTTAAAGGATATTCAAGAATGAGTAATGAAAAAATTGTTGAAAATCTAAAGTTCATTGTAAATAAATTTGACCCTGACATTCTCTATTTTGACGACCCCGAATTTTTTATGAACAGAAAAGAATCAATTGAATTGCTGAAATACATCAATTCAAATTTCAGGTTTCAGTGTATCGGAACTTCACGGGCTCATTACTACAACGAAAAGTATATTAGTTTATCAGTTATGGAGGAGCTAAAAAATTGTTGGTTAGTTTGGGATGTCGGTGCTGAAACAGGAAATTCAGAAACATTGAAAGCACTGAAAAAAGGTATTCAAGTTGAGCAATTACATAATGTGGCATCGTATGCAGGACAAGTTGGAGTTCGTTCTGGTTTTTCATTTATGGTAGGACTTCCAAATGAAACAGAAGAAGACATGATAAACACACTCATTCTGATTGAAGAATTAAAAACAAAAAGCAAAAACAATATTATTATAACCTATCAGTATTATCAGCCAATAGGGAAAACCGAATTGGCATTAAATGTTTCCCAATATGGTTTTATTCAACCGATTCTTCTTCGGGATTGGGTAAACTTATTTGATAAGAAAACTGGAAGTATTGACATTCATTATAACAAATGGATTGAAAGACCAGAGTTTATAGATTACCTAATGTTGGTTGTAAAATTTCATATCAATGAAGAATACCAAGATTCACAGAGTTCTTTTGCAAAAACAATCAGAAATTCTTGGGAGGAAAGAAAAAGCAAAAACTATTGGGATGATTTGTGGGAAGTTGAATTAGCAAAACAAAACAATCTTTCATTTTTCAGTTATCAAAATGCTTGACTATAAAATCTATAAATCGTTTGATGAAATAAATTCACTCCAAGAATTATTTACCGATGATGTTCCAACAAGTCAGTTAAATAGATTCTTCGGAGATTTTTTTTGGATAACCACATATTCAAAAGTATTTGTGAAGGATGAACTTTTTATAGTTGCATCCTACAAGGACAATTCGCTTGCTGCAATTATTCCCTTTCAAAAGAAAGGCACAACACTAACTTCCTTATGCGACCACAAAACCGATTACAATACAATCTTCATTGGTAAATATTTTGAGCTAACATCTTTACTTGATTTTTTACACAATCAAGGTATAAATGAAATATACTTGAAAAGCATCGTTAAGGAACACGAAGTATACATACCAACAGATATTCAAAAGCAGATTGTATTTTGCCCTATTGTTCCCATAAAAGCAAAGATGAAAGAAGATGAAAAATTTAAAACGAAACTAATTGCAAAAAAAGTAATGGTTGAGAAAATCGGAGAGTTAGAACATGAAATAGTTTCTACAAATTCAGATTCTACGAATCAGTTTCTCTTATTACACAGTAATTGGTGGAAATCAAAAGCACAAACAGGGCTTTACTCTTCAAATTCTGATATAGATTTTTTAAATCAAATACTGGTAAACTTCGGTTTGAAGCAACAAGCGTTTTATTCTGTTTTCTATGTCAATAAAGAAATTGCTTCAATGATGCTATTATTCAAGTTGAACGAAAACAGGATAGGATATTATTTTGGTGGACACAATTTGAAATTCAAAAATTTCAAATTGGCTTTCTACACATTGAAAGTTTAATAAAACACCTTACTCATAACTCACAGTATCTTTACTTTGATTTTTTAAGAGGAGACCAACCTCACAAATATCAGTTCAGCATCACGAGACAATTATGTTTTTAATTGTCGTTTTTCTACTAACACAAAAAATTTATTCAATGCTTAACTTGAATACAACAGAAAAATCAAAATTGGACGAATTACTTTTTCCCTTGACTTGTGATTTTTTATTTAGTGAGTTCGGGGGCAAAATCTTGGGACTTGAAATACTACAAAATATTTCAGCAAAGTTGGATTTTCTAATTACGCCATCCTTTACATATTTCAAATACGATAAACAACCCGAAATATTTTTTCTTAATTTTTTAAAGTGCATTGAAAGTTATAAAGGCATAAATAAAAAGGTTGCTTGTAAAATATCAACCGTTGCAGATGATTTTTCAGAGCAATCATTAAGGGGCTTGAACAGTTCAATAAACAATCCTAAAGTAATTCTGAACAAAGAATCTTTTACAGTGATTCAAAGTTTAGTTGAATCTTTTATTTCACAACAGAACAACCAAATCAATGCAATTGCTTTGCAAAATTTCATTGAAATAGAAAGCAATGTTGGATTTATCTGTCATGTTTATTCAGATGAAGGATTCTTAGAAATTTCTTTTGACAACAACAAATACATAATTACTTTCAATTCAGAAGGGACAATAACTCATTCCGAATCCACGAATAA
Source organism: Bacteroidota bacterium (assembly GCA_016706865.1). Classification (NCBI taxonomy): domain Bacteria; kingdom Pseudomonadati; phylum Bacteroidota; species Bacteroidota bacterium. Next base: position 55,847 of record JADJIS010000001.1, read on the forward strand.
AGATAGAAGCATAGACAAAATATCACGAGTAATTGACATACACCAAATATGTCTAACTCTTAGAAGTATTCGGGAGGATGTAAACTTTGATTGTAACTTAGAAGGGTTTATAGATTATCAAACCTTAATTGCATTACAACTTAGAAAAATCCCAACAGACACAATATTTAATAAAGCTACTTATAATCAGATTCTGAATTTTGACACAACCAAGTATTCAAATATCACTCTAACTAAATTGGTTTACGGAGAATTTGATATTGAAAGCGAAGCAATTTCCATTGGGGATTTAAACAGTAATAATTTAAGTGAGAATCTCATTGTACTAAATGACGAAGTAGATTCCAAAATTTGGGAATATCCAACTATTAAAGAACGAATACAAGGCAATAGTGGCAGCACTCTAATTGTTAGTTTCAAAAACGGCTTTCATCTTTCTCATGCAGCGGAAGATTTGCCACCTATTGGAACTATGAGGAATAATTTCAAACACATTTGTTTGTCATGGTTAAATAACAATGTTCTCTTGAATAAAAAATTGCGGTTCATTTCAGACGGTGAAAGTGCATTGTTTTGTTACGCTGAAACAAATAGCAACGATAGAAAGAGAACAATAGTAGTAAAAGGTAAGGATGTGAATTTTATCCAACTTGACCCTGACTTTATTCCACCATTTGACAAGGTTACAAGTGTCGCAGTTGTTCCTTTTACAACTGAAGGTGAAATGGTAGCAGCTTTACTCAACAGAGGAATTGATTTACCTGGCGGACATGTTTTAAAATCAGAATTTACTATTGAAGAAGTTGCAAGGCGTGAAGCAAAAGAAGAAACAGGAATTACTCTAAAAGAGATTCACATCGCTAAAATAATTCAATCAGATTATTATGGCAACACCCCCGACAAACTGACCTACATGATTGTAACAACTGGTTTTGTTGATGAGTTTTTAGAGTTCATTCCAACCGAAGAATGCACGGCAAGAGAAGTATTATCTACAACCTCATTTGTTGACCGATATTCAGCGGGAAATAAACTTGACATGAAAGATTTAATTATTAGCTCTCAAAAAATACTTGGAGTAAAGTAAACATGAAATGAAAAGCGTTGACATCTTAGTATCAATTGTAAACTGGAACTCAAGCAACGGGTTAAAGGAATGTGTCAATAGTTTTTACAATATGTTGAGTGCAAGTAATTATTCTTTTGTAATAAAAATTTATGATAACAATTCAACTGACGAATCGCTATCATTTCAAATTGTGGACGAAGAACGCATTCAAGTTATCAGAGGCAAAAAGAACGAAGGATTAAAATCTCATCAATACAATCTTCTGAATACAGAATACAAATTTCTAATCGTTTCAAATTCTGACATACTTTATAAAGAAGGCAGCTTCCCAAAATTGATAGAATTTATTGATTCAAATACTAACACTTCTGTTATTGGTTTTAGCATTTTCAAAAGTGACGGAATAAAACTCAATCGTGTATTTCACAAGAAGGGATTTCCCTCATTCACTGAATGGCTAATTCAAAAAAGTTTGTTCCGATTTATTTTTGAAATCATTTTAAAGATGTTTCATTCAAAAACGCCAAGCAGAATTAAATCTGCTTTACACCGACAAGAATTAAGTTCGTTTGAAAATCCATCTGTAGTTGAAAGAGTTTCAGGTTGTGTTTTTATGACAACGAGAAAAGCGGTTCAACAAGTTGGATTATTTGATTCTAATTTTTTCATGTATGCAGAAACAATTGACTTCCTAAAGCAAATTAAAACAAGTGGAGGAGTTGCTGTTTATTATCCGTTGGTAAGTTTTATTCACTACGGTGGCTTATCAAATCAAAAAAGAAACGGAGTTAATATTCAACACAACATGAGTTACTTTTATTACTACAAAAAACATTTTGGAAAAATATACGCTTACCTGATGTGTTCAGTTATTTTTACTGACTTAACAATTCGGTATTTCTTATTCAAACTTTTCAAAGCAAGTTACTTGTTGCCAAAACACTCTACTATTGAAACTTTAAAAGATGACATTTACTATTGGCTGAATAAACTTCGGCTTAATGATTTTAATGAAACACCATACTATAAAAATGCAGGGGATTGAAAAGCCAACGCACATTGCAAGCACATTTTATTTTTTGCCAACGCACAAAAGTTAGCGCAGAAAAAAATAAAAAGAGCTTGCAATCTTCCACTCAAGAAAAAAATTGAATTAAAAAATTTCTCCCACCCACAAAAAAAATAAACCCCAAACGGACAGTGCTAACCCGAGCAGACACCGACTTGAATGTAAATCGCTTCGGACAAAGTGTGTGCAAACTTGACACGACAACGCTTCGGACAGACAGAAGGGCATCCGGTAACAGCGGTTACTGTTGCACAACCTCTTAATTCTGCTAATTTCTAATTAAAATCGTCTGAAACATTTGATTCTAGGGCATTTTAACGAATACTGATTATCCCCATATTATTAATTTGCTAATATTTGCATACCGCTAATGCGCTTAAAATGCATCAAAAACACCGATTTAAATAATTATTTGGTTGTTTCCCTATTACTAATTTGTAGTTTTTATTTGCAATCGGATTTAAGCGAATAAATTTTAAATATTTCTTTAAGTTGTAACACAATGATGCCATTAAAACATGTTTATTCGCTTGCTTCATTCCTCTTGTGTTCACTCTGCGCATGACCATAAAATTTAATAGTGTGCCAAGAACTGGTTCTACAGTTTTGGTTCTGATTCTTACTATTGTTTTTGCATAATCAGTTTGCATGCGTTCATGCATCCGGTCGTAATACGCTTTGTCTATTGTATCATCCAGTTTTTTAAATTTTGTTTTTGCTCCGGCGCAATTGACCCGGGGAATTTTTAAGCAAATAAAACGTTCAACTGCTTTGTGATAAGCTCTCGTGTCAAGTATGTGTTGAGGCCACATTAAGTCCATTTCGGTATGCGGAACAATTGATACGTCCGGAAACTTTTTTTTAGTTGCAGAAAGCGTTTGTATTCAATTTCTGCCATGTCACATTGTTCTACTGTCCATCCAAGTCTTTCTTCTCTGTCCATGAGCTTCATTTTTGCCATCTCCAAATTTATATTTGCAATGGTCGGAACAATCCCTTTTGCATTGATCAAGTAAGAGATTCTTTCCTGAGTAATAGGCTCTGGTGTTGTTAGAATTTGTTGCCCCATTTTTGTAATTATTTAAAATTATTTTATGTAATAAGGTGAATAAATATTTTATTCATAAAAATTTATTTAACAACAACACTTTTTATTATTTCCGAATTTCCGTCATTTATTTTCATTGTAGCAAGACCATTAAAATAATCTGGTAATTCAATTATAGTATTCAAATAATTATTTTCGGTATTTATTTTTTTAGCAAGAATTTTTCTACCTGTTATATCATAAACTTCAATGATTAAATCATTACTCGTTAAATTATTTATTTCAATTGCAAATTCTCCGTTATTCGGGTTTGGATAAATGGATATTTCCTGTTCTGCATTTTCATCTTCAGATAATCTGCACGTGTTAATAATAGTATATGCAGTAGAAGTTTTATTACAACCGTAAGTATTTGTAACTTTTACTTTATAATTTCCTGTTGTAGTTGCATAATACACATAATTTGTCGCTCCCGCAATTGCAGTAGCACCTTTATACCATTGGAATGTATAACCTGCGCCATTATTAGCTTTTAATTTAATATTTGTATCAAAACAAAGATCATTTGTTGCATCAACATTTGTTACTAAAGCATTTGGCTTTGGATTTACAGTTACAACAGTTTCAGAAGAAGTTGCTGAACACGTTCCTGAGGTTACTGTTACTTTATAATTTCCAGAACTTACTGCAACATAATTTGATGCTGTAGCACCCGATATTATAACATCGTTTTTATACCATTGATAAATATAACCTGCACCGGTTGATGCTTGTAATGTTACATTTAAACCATTACAAAAAGTAGTTGCACCGGATGGGGTAATTGTGGCGGTGGGTGTTATGCAATTTCCAAATAATTTTATTACCCAATAATCAGAAGGACCTCCCAAAGATGCTTCTGTTTTATCGCCTGAAATATCGGACCAAGAATATCCCGCGAGAATATATCCGCCGTCGGTAGTTTGCTGGACGGAATACAGAGCATCTATATAACTTCCTCCAATGGTATTCTGCCATTCTAAAGCGCCGCTGCTATTTAGTTTTACTACCCAATAATCGGAAGTAATAGGAAGATCCACATACCAATTATCTTCTGTTTTATCGCCTGAGATGCCGGACTTGGAATATCCCCCGAGAATATATCCGCCATCGGCGGTTTGTTGAACTGAGCATAAATAATCATCGTCTGTTCCTCCAATATCATTCTGCCATTCAATGGAGCCGGATGAATTCAGTTTCAGTATCCAGTAATCATATCCATATAATCCTCCAGTCAAAGCTGCTTCTATTTTATCGCCTGAGATGCCGGACTTGGAATATCCCCCGAGAATATATCCGCCATCGTTGGTTTGTTGGATGGAATACAGAATATCATCTAAACTTCCCCCAATGGTATTCTGCCATTCGATAGAGCCGCTGCTGTTTAGTTTTACTACCCAGTAATCATCAGGACCTCCCAAAGATGCTTCTGTTTTATCGCCTGAAATACCGGAACGGGAAGATCCCCCGAGAATATAACCGCCATCAGTTGTTTGTTGGATGGATTGCAGATAATCAGAATCATTACCCCCAATGGTGTTTTGCCATTCGATTGTACCGCCGCTGTTTAGCTTTACAATCCAATAATCATAAATTCCCAAACATGCTTCTGTTTTATCGCCTGAAATACCAGACCAGGAAGATCCCCCGAGAATATAACCGCCATCAGTGGTTTGTTGGATGGATTGCAGAAGATCATAGTAACTTCCCCCAATGGTATTCTGCCATTCGATAGCGCCGCTGCTGTTTAATTTTACTACCCAATAATCATCAGAACTCGTCACAATGTTTGCTTCTGTTTTATCGCCTGAGATTCCGGACTTGGAATTTCCCCCGAGAATATAACCGCCATCAGTTGTTTGTTGGATGGAATATAGAACATCACCACCATTTCCCCCAATGGTGTTCTGCCATTCGATAGCGCCACTGTTATTTAGTTTTACTACCCAATAATCAGACCCCCCCAAACATGCTTCTGTTTTATCGCCTGAAATACCGGAAGAGGAATATCCGCCGAGAATATATCCGCCATCGGTGGTCTGTTGGACGGAATACAGATAATCAGAACTGCTTCCCCCAATGGTATTCTGCCATTCAATTTCGGGTGCCTGCATTTGGCTGAAACCGGAAATAATCATTGCATAATCTTGGCTTCCACCTGTTAAAGTTCCTTTGTGCGTAACTATTATCTCGTAATTGCCGGGTGTTACAGCTCCGATAAAAACAAATTCAACATTGTCAATTGAATTGTCACCCCTTGTTGCAGAGTTTGCCGGAAAATCTTTATTTAATTTAAAGGGATAAAAAATTGTCCCGTCTGATAATCTCCTTACTCTCAAATCAAGGTCATTTACCAAAACACTTGTGGGGTTATCAACTTCATAAGGCAAGGCATAAGGGTAAGCGGGGTCGTTCCAAACTATAGTAACCTTTATTGGTTGTGTTCCATAGCTATATTGTTGCAAAGAAAATGCATCACCGTTATTTAATGTTAATTCATTAATCCTGTTTACGTTTGTTTGGCTTTCGGTAATTACTTGTGCTGCTTTTGAAGTATTCATCAAACCCCAGCCCGCCTGATAGCTTGGCCATTGAGATGTTGTATCGGCAGTATGAATAGCTAATGCTTTAAGAGTTGCTGCCTTCATATATTTGCCAAATAAATTGTAATAATGTTCTTGTAATAATGCTAATGAACCAGTAACGCTTGGAGTTGCCATAGAAGTACCTGAAAGCGTATCATAATCAACATTAGAACCTGCACCGCTGGAAATTAAATATTCTCCATTTGAGACAATATCTGGTTTTATTCTTCCGTCATCAGTAGGACCAAATGAACTATAAGAACTGATATGTATATCGCCAGCATTTACATATCCGCCCGGTATATCTGCGACTGAACCCACAACAAATGCATTCTTTGATGTTTGAATTCCTGATGGAATACATTCATATCCACCTATATTAAGTTCATTGTCTCCGGGCGGTTCTCCTCCTGTCACAGCGAATTCAAAACAAATAGGTTCGCATATTCTGTATGTGGCATCATATCCTAAAGTTGGTCCAATTTCCGCCCTGTCATTGCCAGCTGAAACAACAGGTAAATAATAGTCCGCACTATTTGTAAGATTGTCTAACTGATTAGCTTTCGTATCATAATATCCGAATTTATAATCTTCAAGAGGGTCAACATCCGCATCCCCATGGTATTCCCAAATATGGTCATCTGAATTATAATTCCAACCGCATTGCGCTCCATAAGAGTGATTGGATAATAATAAACCATTTTCTGCTTCAGATGTCATTTCAGAAATATCATTCTCATAATAATAAGAATTAATGTGAGCGCTATTTGCCATACCATGAGCATTTGGTTGAATACCCGTTGCAATCATTGTCCCTGCAACATGTGTTGAATGGTCGCTATTAGATATTAATAATCCGTCATTCCATGTAACTCTTCCGGTTAATTCCTGATGATTTGAACGAACTTTCCCACCATCCCATTCGCCAATTGTAATACCTGCTCCGCTTAATGATAACCCTGCAACCCCTCCTGCCCATACATTATTTGTTGAAATAGTTTTTGCTGCATTAAAATTATTTGTTGAAATATAAATTGGCAATCCATTTTGAATTCTCTCTAATAATATTACAGTTCCGTTTTTATATTCTTTTACTGTCGGGATATTTTTTTCAGCGGCATATTGCAAAACTTTAGCATGTTCCTGCTCCCATTGTTGATTAAATGAAATTGCCATTTCATGTAGTTTTTGTTTTCGTATGCTATCCATCTGAACATTTTGAGAGAAAGAAGAAATTGAATATAGAATGCAAAGGAGTGTAAATATTTTTTTCATAAAATTGGGCTTTGAAAATAAAGGTAGGAACTTTTTTTAACATGGTTATGTTACCTACAAACTCCTAAGAAAAATGCTGGAATGTGGTCAATTTGACCGGCGTTTGCAGATAAGTCTCTTCCTTAAAAAACGCCAATCTTTCCTGAATTGCTTACTTAGGTGTGGGCAACCTTGTCAAATTTAACTATTATTATTAAATGTTCAAGTTTGCCATAGGATATTGGCTTGCCCCCTACTATAGGTGGTTACAATTGAACCTCCGTTCTTGGTTGGAGAGAATATTTTGTTCTTGATTGTAGGTTATAAGTAGATAAAAAGCCAGCAGTACGGCAAGAGTAATTAAAATTTCCATTACCGCCTTATATGTGGACGTAGTTTCATAGTCCAAAATGCACCTGAATTGTCCCCGATTATACTAAAGCATAATATCATCATAATATATTATTTTTTAGTTATAAAAAGATTGCCAAATGGGTTTGCCGTCAATGTTTAGTTTCATAACTGCTGTTTAGCTTGGAAAATTCTTTCTCATAATTTTTATGTCCGCTTGGTAATCATTGTCAACAATAAAGATTTTTACTTTGCTCATAAAAAATTGGTTTAAAGTATCCGCTTACTCTATTCGGTTTTCAGCATCCCAGTTTCGTTACTTGTCAAATTCTGGCCGCTTATTTCTTGTAGAATGTTACAAGTTGCTGTGAAGCCTTTATACAAATCTTTTGCTTTCACTTTGTTCTTTCCTTTTCTGGAAACACAAGATATTAATACTATTCGTTTCATTGTTGTTATGTCGTCTGTTACAATTATCGCTTACGTTTTGTAGACCTGCGATGAGCGGGCATTTTATCACAAATGTTCATTCGGAGAACTGAACTTTCGGTAACTACTAAACTGTCTGCCTAATACGAAATCCTGCTTATTTGAAATGAGCTGTTATGGGTAGTTCACAACTGTTAATTAATAATTTTTATTGAATATCGGTTATCGTATTATTGCTGATAATTAATTGCAACAGAAATTATTGGCTTGCCAGTTGTCCTATTTTCACCTCCATATGTAAGGATGAATTGATAATTTTTATTACTTGCAACATATTGTACCATACCATTATCATAATAATGTGCTTTATTTTTAATTAGACCAAATTCCGATTCAACATGATTTCTGATTAAATCACCAATTTCACCATTTCGTTCTGAAACATCGTCTGATAGGTTAACAATGTAGCTAATTTGGTAAACAATCCAGTCTTTGTTATTACCTTTTTCTTTTCTTACACATACTACATCAATGTCTGAAATACTAACATGTTCATTCGAGAATGCTATATTACTACTTGGAATTTTAAGTCTTATCGCATAACTATTCTGAGGTACATTATTGATTTCCAAAATGGTTTTATACTCTGCCAGCGTATTAATTTTGTTATCTATTGCTCTAATATCGAATATATTGTTAAAATAATCGGGAAGATTTTTTATTGAAAGGCCATCATAGATATTGAAATATTTAAAATCATCACTGTTAGGAAGTAAAATAAAATCTGCAGTTGCCGCTAAATCCACTTGTTGTTTTGAATTCTGAGAATCCGCATTTTGATTAACATCTGTGTTTAACGTGCCATTGATGGTGTCTTCAGATTTAGGGATTGATGTTTCTAATTTAATACTACCATTTGGACATTCTGAGTTTGACCATCTTATACTTTTAAAATTTTTCAAATTCCAACTTTTATCTTCCTTATTACGTTACAAAACCAGAATGTATTTCATATTTATTGGTTTTTATTTTCTGCCAATCTTGACTTAGTTCAATAATATTAGGAGCATCCAGTGGAGCCCAAAAATCACTTTTAGCCTTCTCATGATATTCTTCGTAAGAGTCACTTAGTGCTGAATAATATTCTGCAAATGGGGTCAAGTTGTAGATGCAATAAACTTCAATTGGGTAACCATTTGTTTCTTTACTATAGTCTCCAAGTACGTAACACATTGGAGTTATTGTGGAAGTCACCACGCGTGCATAACGCCCTGACATGAGTTTTTTACCCATATAATTCCCAGCACTTTTCTGATAGAATTCAGATTTCACGTATTTCTGTCCTTTATCTGTAAAGTGCACATCGTAATCCTGTCCAAAATATGCATGGTATCCAGCTTTCTCGAATGTAATTAATCCCTTTTGCAAAAACATGTTATACCCTTTTGTTCTCGTTATTTGGCAATCCATTTCTTGCGTTAAATCTTTCGGAAAACCTTGCTTTTTCAAAAGTTCATTAATGACAGAATCACCCGGCTTTTGCTTACAGGATGATAAAAATATAAATGAAAGGATGGTAATGAGTAATGAAATATTTCTGAAAGTCATATAGATTTGGTTTAATTAATAAGTTACAAGCTGCCCTTCTATTTTTCTTCGTTGTCCTTTTGCGTTTTATTGTCCGTTACAAAAATTGAAGCTACGTATGCAGTAAAAGTTCCAAAAAGTCCAACCCCAAAGGTCATTAAAACCATTGCTATTATTGGAAATTCCAGTCAAACTGACCCCACCTGAGCAATTTAAAACAATGACAATAGTTTCAATATTATTTTTTTTCATAATAACCCATTTTATTCTTCTATATATAGCAGTTCTGCGCCACCATATTCATTATATTCGCCAATAAGGATTTCCTTTTTTTCCAATATCTTAAAATCTATCACTCCTATTATTATGGTTTCACCATCACCGCTTCTTAACACACCACCACCATTAGCATCCACACTGTTATCAAGAATAAGTTCATTCATATAAGTAACATGCAAAACATTTTCAATAGTTGGCGCAACTCTAAGCATTAAATCGCTACTTTGAATCTGAATTTTAGCAACATAATATCTATCCTTACATGAGCATAGTAGAATGCAGGTTGTTAGGGCAATAAAAACGGATTTCATAATACTTAAATTTAGGGTTAAGAATGTTTATTAAAGATGGCATTTTTTTTTCAAATATAGGCCTACTTGGCTAACTAATTCTCACTTCACCTCTCATTTGGGACAATTTCTAAATTCGGAGGTAAACACTATAGGTATTTGCAAATATTGAACTAAGGTAATTAAACGTTTTGTAAACACCTAATAGCTATCGATAATCAAGCTATTAAACAAATATCCATTAAATTAAAGGAATCAATTACTACTTGTTCAGTTGAAATTTCCACACCTTTAATTTCAGAAACTTGTTGAGCGCAAGCTAAAACTATTTTTCCGAAAACAACGATCATGTCAGCATCATCAGCCATTTTCATTTCAATACTAACGAAGAATACCTCTCCCTTGCAGATATTAGGCACTTGATACCTAATTATATATTTATTTTTTCTCATAATGTTAGACCATCATTGCTAACCATTTTTAACATGTTACAAGCAACTTTGTCATATACTGCCATTGAAGTGCAACCCTTCATCATTGCCTGAGCTTCTGCCCAATTATGCGCTTCTAAAAAACCTTTAAATTTTTTCTCAACTTTTTCTTTCCTTTGGCCAAAACCAAATTCAATAATATACATTTTCATAACATAAATATACAAAATAAATTTGACTAAATCAATATTGTGCAAAAGAAAAACAATCAATTTTATAATAGAATTTCATCCTTCAGCAAGTCCTTCAAAACCTTGATTAACAACAACACAAAATCAGCAGATTTCGACTATTATTCATACCATCAAAGGGTTTGAGCTTTTTTCATAATGGGAAAAACATACACTCCAAAGTTTATCCACGGTAAATGCAAAAGTTAAATTTTGAATTGAATAGATGCAGAATTTAACAAATAGCATTGATGACCTGTCGGTCTGTCACTTCCTTTAAATTGTGGAACAAACTATATTGGGCGAGCCTTTGAGCGCAACAGTGAAACTATACAGCCAAACACTTATTATCCGAAGTGTTATTTTGCTTTATCACTGGATTTTTCAAGAAGGATCATTAGCTCTTTTTCCTCGTCGCGTAATTTAGCAGAAATTTCATAATTTTTAGCTTCAACTGCTTTTCTTTTTTCTTCCCTGACCAAATTTAATTCCTCCATAATTTTTTCTTTGTCCATAATTATAAGTTAGCTTTTAAAAAAGTAGTAATTTTTTCTTCTCGTTGTTGATGTTTCTCCATCTTTGCCAGATCAGGCTATCCTTTGTCATTTCTTGAATTTTTTTTGTTGTGCAAAATGGCTACTATTATTTGTCGGAAAGTTTAATTGAGTACTCCGTTGAAACCTGTTCCCATTTTTTCTTAACATCCTTAGTAATTAGTAACGATTCTTCGTTGGCTACTCGTTGCGTCTCATTCTTGCTGAAAGAAAGAAAGTTAAAACTACCGGCAATATAAAAGTCGTTGTCTTTAATTACAAGTTTTCTGTGGGTGCCTGTCAATTTTGAGCTAATTTCAGCAAAGTGAGTTGGCAAGTGAATAAGTTTGAAAGTGTCTTTGAATTGCCTTTGCAACTCTTCTACTTTCTTCAAAGTCAAAATGTCGTGTTCGTCTTTCTCACTAATGCCATAAAGAATTATCAATTGTTTTTTCTCCTTCAATAAATTTTCAAAAAGTGGTAGGTAATCTTGTGTTGCTCTTTTTATCCAAGGGCTTTCAATCAAGATTCTTTCATTTACACATTTCAGTGCGTCAATAAATTTTTGTTTGGTCTCCCAAATAGTTAAGGTGCTAAAATCACTTATTACAATCTCTACTTTGATTGGTTCTTCAACTAAATCCGTCAACTCCTCAAAGGCCGTTCTGTCGGAAGTGCTCAGCGAATAAATATAGTGCCGGTATTCAGCATTGAATTTCGCGGTAAGCGGTTTAATCTCTTTGAGAGAATCAAAGTTTCTTACTTCCAATTTAGATTCATTGTTGCTTTTTCTATCAGGTATATACTCAATTAGCCAATAGTTACACCATAGTCCACTTTCGCCATCTTTAAAACTATCAAACTTTATTTCATCCGGCAAATAACTTATCAAGTATGATTTACCTTGGCTTTCTTGTTTAAATGTGTCCGCCAATTCTTGAAACTTATTCTCTAAAAGTTCAGGATTTCTGTTGCTTATTTTCAATACGCTTTTTAAATGTTTCGGTAAATTGACTTTCTCGTAAAGATTCTCTTTGGCAGAAATTACCTCTCCCGATATGCCATCAAGTAGAAACTCAAATTCATCTTCTTCTTCAACTCTTAGAATTGTATTATCTTGAATAAATTTAATCCCTTCATCAGTTACTATCCATTTTTGGGAAATCAAATCAACATATCCTTTCTCTCGTAACGCAAACAGTTCTCTCAAAATAAATTCGTCGGTTTGTCCTAAGCCTAAAAACTCAAAGAGCTTTTCTTGCGAATGATAACCTGCTTGAATTGCTCTCAACAAAACATTATACAGTTTCACCAATGAACCGTCTGGCTGCTTGTTTACAAGCACATCTAATTTCAATTTCCTAACTGGATAGCTGAACGGAATTAGTTCGTTCAATCTATACCCTGTCGGTGCTTTATCTTTAAGTTGTTTATATACTTCTTCTTCGGTCATTTGAAAAGTTCTTTTATCTGTTCTGCTTTTACAATCCAATCGGGTTTGATTGATTCAAGGTAAATCTGTAAAGCGGCTTTGTTTCCATTACTGCGTTTTGTTTTTGTATTTATGATGCTGTAATAGTCGCCAACAATCAAAAGTAATTTCTTTTGTCTTGATAATGCAACATTGATCCTGTTCGGCACTTCTAAGAAACCTAAGTTGCAGCCTGCTCCACTTTTTACTAAGTCAACAATCACAATATCTCTTTCTAAGCCTTGGAAGCGGTCAACCACCGAAACGACCAGTTTTTCTTCCTGCTTATTCCATTTGCAAATGAAATTTAATTTCTGTTGCTGTCTTTTCCTATCAATATTTCTTTTAAGTAAACGGCTTTGTGCTGTGTAACCTGTAATTATTCCGAAAGAGTAATCCTTTATTTTCTCGAACTTGTTTAGATGTTCTAAAATTTCTGGAATTAATTCAGCGCTAACTTTATTTAGAGAGGATTTATTTTTATCACTGTCTGTTTCATTTTTATAATGACTTCCAATATCAATGAAAAAGATTGATGATTCAATTGCTAAAGGCAAGTTATGTTCTTCTGAAACATCTCTTGAAACTGGTTCAATTGCTTCATCAAGTACCAACTCGTAAAAACATTTTGAAGTAAGTTTTACTTGTTCCGCTGATGAACGCCTACATTGAGTAAGTTGTGCTTTGTAATCCGGTTCTATATGTGTAATCACTTGCTCAAACAAACTTGCTCTGTTGAAATAGTCGTCCCAATCTTCTAACTCCTCTGCTTCTTTCTTAAATTTTTCTCTCAACCAACTTTCAACTTCTCGCGTCGTTGTTAGCATTGGCCTAAGTTGTCGGTGGTCGCCAACAAAAATTAAATTCTTGCCTGTGATTATTGGAACAAGCGCTTCGGATGTTGTCGCTTTACCCGATTCATCCATTATCACGTAGTCAAACTCAAAATTGTATTTGTTGTATTTCTTTGCTGCAATATGATTACAAGTCGCCCCAATTACACGAATGCTATCAATCAGTTTATCGTTGATAGCACTCTTTTCGTCCAAAGCATTTATTGTTACAATCCAATCACGATGCAACTTGTGAAGTTTAAGAAAGTCTGAAAAATTTATTCCCAAAACTTTATCAATTTTCTCAATTCCTTTTTCTTTCTCATCAGGTAATCTGTGCAGTTCCTTTAGGCTCTGGTCACTGATTACTGCGCTTTCAATTTTATCTTTCGTTTTTCCCCATTCCTTATTTTCAAGAATAAAATCTATAATGGCAACTGCAAATGGATTTTTTGTTTGTAGTAATTTTTGGAATTTTTCTTTTTCTTTTTTAAAATTCTTTTCGGCTGCTTCTTTTATTTGCACTTTCCACCCTTCAAGTTTTCTATCTAATGTGTGTTTGCGTATGCTTTGCACTTTCGGAGCTGTGATACCACTCAAACGTAAAATTGGAATTTCATTTTTCAAAAGGTTCTCCAACACTTGGTCAACTGCGTTGTTGGTTTGCGAAGTGACAAGAATTTTTGCTTCGGGTTTCTGTGATAGGATTTGAAAAACAATCTCAGTTATTACAGTTGTCTTGCCTGTTCCTGGCGGTCCTTGAATTACCGAAAGCGGACTGCGGAGCAGTGCGTTTTGTATTGCTCTTTTTTGGTTGTAAGAATAGACAAGCGGCAAGCCGCTTGTGTCTTTTTGTTTTACAACTAACTCGATTGAGTAATCAGTATAAACCGCTTGCAATTCATCCGGCTTAAAAAGAAAATAAATCAAGTCGGGATTCTGAACCTCGTTCTTGTCAACTTTTCTTATTGCATCAAGTTGGCGGTTTTTTTCTTCTTCTTTTTTGTTTGTGTTCTCAAATAAGTAGCCCGAATTAGGGATTTTGTCTGTTTTTAATCTTTCACAACCCTTTATTTTAATGATGTTGTCTTGCGTATTAAACTCATACGGTTTCCCTGCAAACTCAACGGCTTCTTTGTTTTGTTTTCTGTCGGCATTTGCTGAAACTACATATTCAAAGCCCTCTGAATTTACATCATTACCTTCTTCAATATGCCTTTGAATGAAACCTAATGTGCTGAACTTTTCATTTTGTTTTATTTGAAATAAAATTTCGTCACCGTTTACTTTAAAGTTTGTATATTGAAGTCGCAAAGAATTTTTAGCAATAACTTCTTTTTCCTTTTCAAGTAACTTACTGTAAAATCCTAATTCATCCCTTACTACTTTTCGGTTTTCACGAAGTGAAACCTGTTTTTGCTTTAACTCAAACCATTTTTGAAAGTAGGGAGTCAGGTCAGCTTTATTATGTCTGTGTTCGGTTGTGAATGTGTATTTGAACGGAAGTTTTTGTAATTCTTTTTTTCTTCTTTCTAATCCTTTGTAATCGTCTGCTATAAGTGGCCTGATCTTATCAAACTTTAAAGTATCCTCCTTCTTTAACCATAAAACACCTTCGCAAACATTGTTTCCAAGAATTACATTACATAGATAGTTGTCACCTTTTGATGGTGAAACGTCGAATATTGGCGTTGTTGTTTGAAGCAATGAATAAATTTCTTTTGCCTCACTTGAACGAAAAGCTACTTGAACACTTTCAGTTTCTGAAGCCTCAGCAAGTTTTCTTAGAAAATCTAAAACCTCCTGCCAAGTTGGTCTGTCTGCTGGATTTCCAGCAAAGAGTTTTTGCAGTTGAATGCTATGTTCTTCTGCAATGTTTTCTTGTTTCTCATCAAAAAACCACTCCACAACTTTTCCAAGTGAATAAATGTCAGACTGAAACGGAAATCCTATTGAACCAAGTTTATTTAATTTTTCAGGTGCTGCAAAACCTCTTGCAAAAATTTCAAGTGCTTTTTCTTGGCTTAAAGTTTTTGTGATGTCTGCAAGTCCAAAGTCAATCAGATAAAATTGGCCGTTCTTATCAATAAGAATATTTCCAGGGTGAATATCACCATGATTGATTTTAAATTTTAAATGCAGTTCTTGTAAACAATCCGCAAGTTCAATTAAACTACTGATTGCACTTTGGCTTTTAAGTTTAGAAACTTTATTTTCAAAAAGTTCCACCCCTTCTAAAAGTTCATACACAATTGCAAAGGCGTTTTGCTCTTCGTCAAAACCATATTCAATGATGTCTGGCAATGCTATGTGTCGTGCTTTCTGTAAGTGGCGAAGTTTGTCCGATAAAATTTTTGCTTTGGTGTCCGACTTATCAATTCCCAATATCCACTTAACCCAATATCCTTTGCCCGCCTCACTCATAGCAATAGTACTTTGCGAATAACCTCTTTTCAGAAGTCGGTTGGGACTGTACTGATATTTATTGAATAGCATTTATTGTCATTAATATTTCGTTGATTAGCTTTGCCATAACAGTTGCACTTGCGAATGTAAGGAATCCATTAATCATTTCTGCATTCTACAAAGCGTTGAATTTTCGATTAAAGTTACCGTGGCGCGTGCCGCAATCTTCAACTTCACACAGTTATATAAACACTCCCGAAAATTTAACCGACTTTCACTCTTCAAAAAAAGGGTCTTTTAGCCCTTTATAGCGATGTTGACTTTTAATAGAAGATTGTTATGCAATACTTCGTTTCCTCAGCCATAACAGACATAAACAAGCATTTAGGGCTACAATATGCATTCACAATTCCTCTCCTTTTATTCTTAACCAATGCGTTATATCAATATTCTGGTCATACATTGCCAAATATTGGGGCCAATATGATTTGCAGTTCAATATTCTCATTCATCCAAAGCAAGGTAACAGTTCAAACAAAATAAAAAGTATGTCATAAGGTGTTTAGCAAACCCTCACATTCCATCTCCTACGCTCTTCCTTCTCTTTATTAGTTAGCTTACTTTAATGTATTATATTAATTGTTGTTAGTACAACATGCTTCCTCTATATCCCTCTCCTCCTCCCCAACTCTTCCTCCCTACTTGCAGAACAAGTAGTTTACTTTAATTGAATTAGAAGAGAAAGGTATATAAGTTAGGTAAGGAAACATAATCCCTGCCATTAATTTTAAAATAAGCGGAGTCATAAAAATTAAAACAATTTGCCTTTATAACCCTTCGCTTGTATTTTAATACTTTACCCTTAACTAATCGTTGAATCAGGTCATAAGCATTCTTAATGCTTTTTAAGCCTAATACATTTGCTATTCCCTGTAAACTTAAAGTGCAATCAAAATCAATCTCAAGAAAAAATTTCCGAATGTAACTGTGTTTTTTTAAGTCAAAGGATTTTATCATCCTTTTTGCGACCCTTGCATTTTTTACTGTATCCAATAATTCCTTCTTAACTTTTTTTATAACTGCTCTTTCTTGTAATTCAATATTTAGTTTCAATGCCTGTAAACTCAAATAATCTCTTAAACTAACCGAACACTCTAATACACTTGTTTTAATCCTCTTAATACCTGTTTTATATCCCTTATAGGACAATCCCGCCCCACCTTCCGATACATCATACCCTAAATACTCCCAAAGCCTGTTATAAGAACACAATTGAAAATACTCACCTTGCTTCATTGCCAGTCCTTCCTTATGTAGCTTCAATAAATTCTTATAGTTTGTTTTTTCAGCTATTCCGATTATTTTTGAAATCTTTGGGTAATCATCAGCGCATAACGCTCCATCTATTTTAATAGACTTAACGGAATACCAAAACTCAACAAGTTTTAGTTTTCCATTAATATTTGCAACCTGAACAAGATTATCAGGAATTTTTAAGTCCATTAACCTTTTATCCGTCATATTTGCAGTTAATATTATTGCTTCATTGTCCCTACCATCAACAGTGATATCTTTTTTATTAGTCATGTTGTTTGGTAAACCTGTCCCACTTTGGCCTAATGTAAAGATTCTCTCTCTGGAGTACGAAACCTGCTTTCCCATAATCAGAGTCCGTTTCGTTGTAAACGTGATGATGCCATCTGGGCAATTTCGGACATCGTTTTCCGCCTGCCCTCCTTAATCCAGGCCAGAAGTTCCTGTTTGGAGAAATAGAGTCGTTTCCCGCGTTTGGAGACAGGGATTTCCGAGCGATGGACGTAACCGTAAATGGTGGGAACTGAAAGTTTTAGTAATGATGCAGCTTCTGAAATTGTTAGGAGTTCATCGGTTTCCCTTAGTTCAATTTCAGACTTGGGTTCCGATAATACTTTTCGGATTGATTGCTCAACCAATGTCTGAAGTTCAGCCGGGGTAATTTCTTTAATTGTTATTGATTCCATGAATCTTTGTTTTGTGCAAAGAAATCATAGCCAATGCCCGTGTACGATTTCTTGTACGTACAAATTGTCATACAAATTTTGAGATGCTCCCTATTTCTTATTGAGATATTCTGAGATAGCGTCAGAAGTCTTTGGATCTACCAGTGGAAGTATAAGTTCGGATACTCTGGTCCTGTTGTTTTTTATGTTATTCCCGCGGAAATTCTGCCTAACTCGGTCGGCATAGGGGAGGTTATATTTAGCGCAGACCCGCTTGCAATAGAGTTGAATTGACTCATTCTCGCCTTTCGGAATATGCCCGCAATAATTTAAAATATAACAGAAGAGGCCAATAATGGGGGCGGGAAGTTGAGGATTACGCTTGCCTACAGTCGGCTTTTCATTTTTGAGGCTTTCAGCCTTTGGAATGATCCGATCTAAACTTTCGATAATAATCTCAAAGGTTCCTATCAAATCGTTGGCCATTATTTCAGCGAAATTTACAATCAACATTTTGTAGTCAGAATCTCCGAGTCTGTCTTGTTCTTTTAAAGAATTTGAAATTTGCTGAAACCGGCTGTAAAAGTCGGTTCCCGGAATTCTTGTCATGGCTTGAATTTTTAGTGATCCCAAGGTAGCAACAAGATGATTTTTTACGAATATCACCTCTGAGGAGCTAAGCTCAGCAATTTTTAAATGCCATTTATTTATAGCAATGCCAACTTCGTCTTTACAATAGGAGAGGTTTAAATAAATATTCCTTAATGCTTCTAACCCCTCACTTATGGTAAGAGGGCTTTCTATAACTTCAAAATTATTTTCCTTGGAATATGTATCACTTAGAGATTCAAAATCGACCTGCCGAAACAATTGCTTATAGAAACGCAGAATATCAAAATCAGGTGCAACAGGTCTGATAAAATGGTAGATAGTTGTGATGTTATCATAAAGTGTTCTAAAGGGTATGCTATCGCATTCATAATATAAAAGGTGTATTTGATTTGCAACCTTTTGTTCATCAGTTAATTCTACCCTCTGCTTAACGTGTAGGGTTAATTCTTTTATCTTTTGTGAAAAGAATGATTTCATTTTTTCATTATTTCCAGTCAATACATAATATTGCAAATTCCTGATTCCAACTGTTTCTGAGACACCGTCTAAAAGTTCATTAGCTTCAAGTTTAAGTTTAGTTATTATATGTTGAGATTCATCCTGTTTTATTGATTTAAAATAATTCCAAAAAACCGGAAGTATATTATTCCTTCTCATTTCAAAATCTGCGTCACTGCTAAAAACATATCCCATACTTAATTTTTTAAAGGTCCAATTTTATCTTGTTTGCTGCCTCGCGCTTCTTCTGGTCAATCACCTTAGCATAAATCTGAGTCGTTTTCAATTCCCTATGCCCAAGCATTTTTGAAACAGTGTAGATGTCTGTCCCGCTGCTTAATTGCAACGTGGCATATGTATGCCGGAAGCAATGAAATGTTATGTCCTTTGTGATTCCGGCTGCTCCTATCCATTGGTAGAGGTGTTTGTTTTGATATGCTGAATATTCCAATCCTTCAAATACCTTTCCGCCGGCATTCGGTCGCTCACCTAATAATCCAAATGCCTGTTCAGAAATTGGTAGTTCCTCAATTCCCTTTGTTTTTTGCTGCTTGAAATGAATAATGTAACCTTGTCCTTTTACAAATTCAATTTCATCCCATTCCATTTTCTGAATATCTGAAAATCTTAATCCTGTCATTGCCGAAAAAATAGCAGCCCGTTTTAACAGTGGGTTTTGGCATTCCGTTTTATTGAGTTTGTTCAATTCTTCAATGGTTAAATAATTTCGACGGGTTTCAGCTGATTTGATTTGTTCTATCTTAGAATTAAGATCATAACTTAAATATCCATCTTTATAAGCCTGCTTTACTGCCGCTTTAAATTTGTTGAAATAAGAGACTGCTGAGTTTTGAGCGAGTTTTGTTTTGATGCTCTTGTTACTTTTAGTAGTAAGTAGATAATTTGATAAATAGCACTACATAGGTAACACTTTTTATCGTAGCACTACATAGGTAACACTTTATTTTGTTTTTTAGCATAAAAGGTTGATACTCATCTAAAAAGGTGATGAATTCGTATCAGCAAAGACAAGAGGCGGTCCAAAGGTTTTTAAAGGGTGAACATGTAACTCATATTGCAATGGTATTTAAGAAAAGCCGCAAATGGGTTCACCACTGGATAAACCAATATAACCTTAGAACTGATGAACTTAGTTGGTTTAAAGATCGAAGTAAGGCACCCAAAAAAAACTCTTCAACTTTATCCATTGAGTTGGAGGCGCAAATTCTGCAAATCAGAAAGGAATTGGTAAACGAAAGGATGGCGCAAATCGGAGCAATTTCTATTCAATACCAATGCGAACTTCGTGGAATTAAACCTATTCCTTCGGTATGGACAATCAATCGATTAATAAAAAAACATGGATTAAATACAAAGCCATCAGGTTATAAATCACCCATAGAATATCCTGAATTATTTCTTCATACCCATCAATTAGATCTGGTGGGGCCTAGATATATTAAAGGTGATGGAAGATACTATAGCGTCAATATTTTAGATATAAGTTCTCATACCTGTTTTGTAGAAGCTGTTCGCACAAAAGCATCAGAAAACATTCTTCAGGCCATTGCTTCCTTCTGGAAAATACATGGCATACCGGACGCTTTACAAATGGATAATGAATTAGCATTCCGGGGAAGCAACCGATTCCCCAGAAGCTATGGAAATGTTGTGCGCTTTGCTCTTAGCCTAGGGGTAGTCGTTATTTTTATTCCTTTAGGAGAACCTTGGAGAAACGGCAAGATCGAACAGTTTAATAATACTTATCAGAAGAAGTTTGTGAACACGCATACATTTAAAAATCTGGAAGATCTATCTATGCAAGAACAAAAATTTATACAGTTCCATAATAGTCATCATCGCTACAGTGCACACGGGCAAAAACACCAGATCAAGTAAAATCGTTACAATTATCACCTACTTATTATAATGGCACGATACATCTGCCTAATCTTAACCCAAAAATTAAAATACCACTAACAGAAGGGAATATTTTTTATATCAGATTTATTCGAAGCGATCTAAAACTTCATTTGGCTAACGAGGTTTTCATTATGAAGCCTGAATTAAAATACAGTTATGTTGTGGCCATAATTAATATTGAAAATCAATTGCTTATTATCCGCCAAAATGACGAAATAAAAGAGATACTTCATTATCCAATGACAATAAAAAATAAATAACCTTCTTGTTTGATTTAAAGCCAAAGGGAAAAAGTGTTACCTATGTATTGCTATAGAATCGACCCTTAAACGCCCTTAAGGGCAACCCCAAAATACAAGGATCTCTAGGGAGTGACCAAAAGTGTTACCTATGTGATGCTATACAACAGATAATCCCTAAAGTCATTACAAAACTTTTCATTGAGGTCAAAAAACTTCAAATTGCCATTGGTGAAGGTTACAAGATACTTATAAGATGATGCCCAATTATCATAATTAGATTCTTTGCGCTTATCGGCTAACACTTTGAAGTATTCTACAAAGTTGCGTTCTCCTTGCTCCTTGATTTTTAATTGCCCTTTTTCAAAATCAGTATAAATTTCAGGTTTGTTCAACTGATTTTCCTTTTTCTGTCTCATTGATTCAGCTATCTGCAAAGTTTCTTTATTGTGCTGTTTATCTATCGGCGATTTTGCTTTATCGAACAAATAAAGTTTTAAAAATTCCCGCCGGGTGGGTTGACCAGTTTTGGGGTGAGGTATTGCAGGATAGAAATCCAAATAGAGGCTTTGTCTGTCTCCCGAAATTCGTTTTTGACGGAGTTTTACTTTTGTTGTCATGATTCAATTGTTGAATTTATACATTTTTTCTAGCCCACTTAATAGCGTAATAAGAATATCTGCAAACGTATATGATTGTAAAAAGGATTAAGCAAACAACACCCAAAATCTTCCATAAGCTGCTATAATCTTCAATTCTTCTGTTATAAAGTTTTAGATAATGAGAGTCGGCGTCTACATACTGAATATTCAACTCTATGATCTTTTGTTGCGATAGATAATCTTTGTCTGTTAAATAATTTTGCGCGAAAAAATGCTTTAACTCCTCGCTGGAATGAAAATCAAAAACATCTGAAATATAATTATCTCGGACTACAAAGTGATGAGAGATAATTTCTGCATGTCCTGTTTTAAATAAATTTGAATAATCGTTTTCAAATTCCGTCTCAATTCTTTCATAAAAAGCATCATTCCAAAGTGAATCAATCAATTGCAAGTCTAAAATTGCATTAAAAATATAGGTTGGGGTATCAAGCATTCGAGCATTAGGAGCTTCAAGCCCGTTCGTATAAATATCAAAATTTCTACTCTTCATTAATACATGGTACAATTTAATTCGCAATTCCAATTTTCCATCTAAATCAAAATGCAGTGAATCAATTCCATGTTCAATTTTTTCTCTTTCGGCCCAGAGATCGCCTCTTCGTTTGTCGTTTAAAGCTTTGTAAATTAAAAGGCAAACAAGAAAAACGAACAAAATTGCTAAGAATGCAAAAAAAACTATAACTTCTCTGGCAAGATACTTTGGATTGACTTTAAAAATTTTCATGTTTCGACATTATATTGGTTGGTGTTAAAAAATCCATTTAATACTGAATGCTTAATTAATGTTCTTCTTCAGGCATTTTTCTATTCAATTCATTCAAATCAAAAATCTATAAACTGCCCATTAGCTGATCGCTAAAAAACGGTTCAATTCTACATCTCCATTTGTGCTACTAACAATGATTCTTTATTATATTGTTTGTCAAATAGGTAAAGTTTTAATAATTCCCGCTGGGTAGGTTCTCCTGTTTTGGGATGTGAAATTGCAGGGCAGAAATCTAAATATAGTCTGTGCCTATTTCCTGAAATTTTCTTTTGCCTGAGGTATACAATTGTTGCCATTTCTTTTAATTAATTATTAATTAATGACTCTTGAGAGTATTAATAGTAGTTTATTGTTCTTTCAGTCAAGGTTTCTGCAACCTCGCCTTTGAAACTAATCATACTAATCCAATTTCCCACTTTGTCAAATTCATATTGAAACGTTAGTTCAGTTACATTGTGAAAGACTATCCCTTCCTTGTGACTTTTTATCACATTTCCTTTTTCATCATATTCGTATGTGTTTAAATAATTTTGGCTGCCATCTGGATACTTCGAGTTCACTTCAAGCATATTTCCTTTTAAGTCATGTTTATAATAAGTTATATCATTCAGAAGTGGATTTGGATTGGTCGAGGTTGTTTCTACAATGTTTCCCATTTCATCATATTTATATTTAATTTTTTCATGTAGTTCGCCATTAGAATTATAGCTACTATTTTCGGCCATCCTTCCATCAATATCATATTTATAAATGTATCTTAATATAAGGCTATCTTCTGTATTCATGTAATCCATTTGAAGCAAGTTCCCAGCTTCATCATACAAATATTTAGAAACGCTATTAAATCCCCAATATGAACTACTATCTTCAATCAAGTTTCCATTTTCATCATATTTGTAAGTATTCTTATATTCAAGACTCCCGTCACTGTAATTCGAAATCTGTTCCATCATGTTTCCATTTTTATTAAAAAATATTTCTTTGCTTGAATTTATTTCTCCTTTTAAAATTTTTCCAAATTTTGTTATTGCTTTATATTCAACTTCGCGATATGATTTAACCTTGCCATATAAATTACTTTCTGACAAATCACTTGTAATTTTTATTTCACGCTGGCAACCAAATAAAAGCATTGCGGATAAAATCAAAATATTTGCGGTTTTATGTTTTCCTTTATAGAATAAATACAGTTTTAAAAATTCCCGCTGGGTGAGTTCACCTGTTTTGGGATGTGCTATTGCAGGATAGAAGTCTAAATATAGATTTTGCCTCTCCCCTGAGATTTTCTTTTGTCTGAGTTTTACTTTTGTTGCCATTTTAAATATTGAGGTTTAGATTTTTTTTCGTTTGTTTTGTTGGTATATTATTTCATCTTCTGGGTTACTTTTTAAGAAATGATCATTCATCCTTTTGATTGACTCTTCCGATGGATATGAAGTTTCAAAGGAATCTCTCATTTTTTTATACACAACTACCCGCGTTTCTTGATTAAAAGCTGGTTCGTTCGGATTAGAAGAAATATTTTTATTTGTTTTTTTGATGGGAGTAATATTTTTATTTGTTTTTTTGATGGGAGTAATATTTTTATTTGTTTTTTTAATTGGAGTAATATTTTTAATTTCTTCTGTATGCCCAAAGCCAATAGCATCCCATAAATAAATAATTAATCCGACTATGAATGCAAATAAAATAGCATCGGTAAATCCTGATGAGCTGAGTATAATTATAGTTTTCATAACTTTTATTGAAATAATCTATTTAAATCAGATTGTTTTATCAATGTCCTTCTTCCCGCTTTTCCCTTTTGCAATTCATCTCTAACAAGCATTCTATAAACTGTCCTTTTGCTTACCCCTAAGAGCCTGCTTGTGTCATCAATACTCAAGAACGGTTTAGCACGTAACTCTGAAAATGGAATGGAAATAGTGAATTTAGTTTTCTTATCGCTGGCTTCGATCTTCTGCCTTTTCAGGTTCGATTTATAAGCCTTTCTATTGCAATTGTGTGAACAATACCGCGTAACTGTGGTTCTTGCTGTGAAGGTAGTTCCACAATGCTCACAAACCCTTTGTACTTGTATGTTTGTACTCATTTCTCTGTGTCAATTAGAGACATTAAGCGTCAGGAAGTGACACTGTGTGCCATGATTTCACCAAAAAGTAGGGACGTGCCCTGAAATTTGTACCCCCAATCCTTTGGGGTACAACAAAGATACAAATACCCAATTAAAATACAGGTAATATTGCGGAATAAAAGTTAGCTGAAAGGGTGAAAAATGTGCTGAAATGCTTGTATTAGTAAGGTTTTGCGTGAGTTTAGTGTCAGAATGTTGCGTATTGGTTACTTTCCAATACAAAAATTCCTAAAAATATCATCTAACAAATCATCATTCGTTATCTCCCCAGTTATCTCCCCAAGCGCATTCAACGCATAACGAATATGCAAAGCCGTCAACTCTCCACTTATCTCGCTGTTGATTGCATTAAGAACTTCATCAAGGGAACTGCGCGTTTTTTGGAGGGCTTCGAGGTGGCGGGCGTTGGTGACTATGATGTTGCCGATGTTGAGGTCTTCGGTGACGATCTTTTTATACATGGAGGATTTGAGTTCTTCGATGTTGGTTTTTTGGAGGGAGGAAATGTAAGCGTCGGGTTCGAGTTCGAAAAAGTTGGCGAGTAATTTTCCACCTTCGGGAGTATCGATCTTATTTGCAACCAATAACATTTTATCGCCGGAGGAAATTAAAGATGCGAGATCATTTTTTACATCTTCCAAACTCATGTTGTTCACATCAAAAACATAAATTAATAAGGTGGAAGATGCAATTTTTTCCATGGTTTTTGCAACTCCCATTTTTTCAATTTCATCTTTTGCCTCGCGAATTCCGGCAGTGTCGATCAAACGGAAAATAATTCCGTTAATATTTAATTCTTCTTCAATGGTGTCTCTTGTAGTTCCTGCAATTTCACTAACAATTGCCCGCTCTTCATTTAATAAAGCATTTAATAAAGTGGATTTACCTGCATTAGGTCTGCCTGCAATTACTGTATTAATTCCATTCTTAATTACATTGCCTAATTCAAAAGATTTTATTAAACCATTTAAGATTACATTGATCTTTTCAATTAATAATTGCATATGCCTGCGTTCGGCGAACTCCACATCCTCTTCGCTGAAATCAAGTTCCAGTTCTATCATGGAAGCAAAATGAATTAATTCGTAACGCAACTTTTTTAATTCTTCACTATATCCGCCACGCATTTGTTTTAATGCGATATCATGTGCAGCTAAGGTTTGTGCATTAATAAGATCTGCAACTGCTTCTGCCTGACTCAGATCCATTTTACCATTTAAAAATGCGCGCATGGTAAATTCCCCGGGTTTCGCCAATCGAGCACCTTTGGAAATTATGAGTTGCAAAATTTGTTGTTGAATAAAAGGTGAACCATGACAGGAAATTTCAATAATATCTTCACCGGTGTAAGATTTCGGATTCTTGAAAATACCAACAACCACTTCGTCCACCTTAGTGCCATTTTTTTCAATAACACCAAAATGAAGGGTATGGCTTGACACCTCTGCAAGTTTCTTTCCGATAAAAATTTCATCAGTAATTTTTATAGCTTCCTCCCCCGACAACCGGATAACTGCTATAGCGCCAACTCCGGGCGCTGTACTTATGGCAACAATTGTATCTTTGTGATCAGTAATTTGCATTCTATGCGAAGGTATTGCTATTCAGTTAATTTGTAACCAATGATAGATGAAAAACAATCCATAAGTTTCGGATATTTTGCCGGTGGCTTATTCATTTTTCTGGGAATCATAATTACGGCGATAGGATTTAGCGGTATAAAGTTTATTGATTTCGATTTTCCGGGCATTTTATTTTTAATTTTACTTCTGTCAGGCCTCCTGTTATTATTCGGTGGATTACAATATATTCGTTCCTCCAAAAAAAAGGAAAAACTGGAAAAGATCCTTAACGAGGAAAACATTTCCATTGCACCAAATGCCACGCAAAATAAAACGCCAAAAGTTGCTGGGTCTATTGTAAAAGGGGAATGGGATATTGATGAAATAACTTGGCAACAATTTATTAAAAACGAAAAGAATTATCGCAACTCAGATAATATATATTTCCTTATCGGTTTCGTTATTCTCGGTACAATTGCCATAATTTTAAACCGATATGCGGAATGGACAACAGCACTTTTAATATGTTTGATAGCAGGAGTATTTCTTGTTTTAATGCGCCGTTCACTCGGCCTAAATAAAATTCGCTCTGTTAGAAAACGAAAAAAGGTGTTGATCACAGAAAATTTCGTTCGTCTGAATGAATTTACATTCATTTTATTCTCAGAGAACAGAATGACCTCTTCTATAAAATTTCTAGACTCGGAAATTCCTAAAATACTGGAGTTTAAAATCCACTGGAAAACCCGCAATGGAAGCACCTACGATGAATTACGTGTACCTGTCCCACCCGGACAAGAAGAGACTGCTAAAAATATTTGTCTTAACTTTATCAAACAAAATATTGAAACATGAACAAGATCACTTTAGTTTTATTATTGTCGGGGATATTAATTAACGTTTCCATGTTCGGTCAATTCAGGCCCGGAGATATAGGTTATAATTCTGCTCAATTTGATGCCTATAAAAAGAATAAGGTAAAAACCCAGACACAAATAATGCGTGATGAAGATAGTATAACCACACGTGTTTCTATAACTGAATTTACAGAAGATGGCTGGCTTATCCGCACTACTTTCGACAATGGCGAACCTGCTTATGATGAAGAACCCATTGACACGATGAAAGATGAATACACCTATTTTCCCGATGGAAGAATAAGAATTATAACCATGTTTGGATACGACCTGTTCCCAATGACACTTGGATTTGAATACGATAAAAAAGATAATTTGGTAACCTCCATTTTTGCCAGTGCAGAATCAAGGGAAAATACATATGAGTATGATAAAGCGGGAACTATTATCAAACGAATTGGCAAATCCGCAAGATTTGAAGTAGACGCAGAAGGTAATTATCTGGATAAAATGATCATGGTGGAAACTGATTTTTCAACCTATACCTGGGATGCAAAAAACAGATTAACGGAAGAATTATTTAGTATGAACGGCGAGTTTTATAACAGGATGGTTTATTCCTACAACGATAAAAACCAACTAACCGAAATGAAAGCCTTTTACGATACCGCACCCGATGCAATACCTGTTTTTTCCACTACCTATTTTTATTTCGAAAATGGTCTCCCAAAAAATATGATAACAATTGAAGATGGATTTAGGGTGGAGCATTATTATGAGTATAGCTTTTATTAATTGAAAAATGTAATAAAATTGACAATTGATAATTGACAATTAGAACTACCAAAAAGCAGTAGCTCCGAGTGGAGAGAAAATTATTATTGGTTATTTTTTAGGGTCATTTTATTGAGGACAAAAATGTATCAATGCTTAGAGGATCAAACTCATTACTCATAACTCATTACTCATAAAGGAGAATGCAAAAATTCCGATTCTTGTTATAATTTTATGCAATGAAAATACTAATGGTCTGCCTGGGCAACATCTGCCGGAGTCCGCTTGCGGAGGGAATATTGAGACATAAAATAAAGGAGGCTGAATTAGATTGGGAAGTGCAAAGCGCCGGAACCGGAAGTTGGCATATAGGTGAAGCACCTGATCCCCGTTCGCAGAAAATTGCGAAAATAAATGGCATTGATATTAGTAAACAAAAGGCGCAAAAATTTACACAAAAACTTTTTTCTGAATTTGATCGCATTTATACTATGGATAGTTCTAATTATCGCGACGTAGTAAATATGGCAATAAATGAGGAAGATAAAAATAAGGTGGAATTGATAATGAATTTAGTAGAACCAGGAAAAAATAAAGCCGTTCCGGATCCGTATTATGATGATGATTTATATGCAACTGTTTACGAAATGTTGGATAAAGCGTGTGAGGAGATAATGAAGGAATTAATGTACCAATGAACAGCCAAAAATGTACCAATGTACAGATGCCTGCCCGTCCTTTTTTGACGGGAACAGCCGAATTCTTGTTGGAAAAACAGTGATACCATTGGAATAAGAGGGGATTTTAATATATATATAATTTAATGGAAATATAAATATTCAGTAATTTTGCACGTATCAATTAAAGTCAAGACAAGATTGGAAGAAAAATGTTTCGGCTTAGTCACATTGGTACATTAGTCAATTGGTACATCAAAAAATTATCAAAAAAAGTAATTGCATCAATTTAAAGTTAACTATAAAAAGAATCTGTGAGTAAAGAAAAGCCATCCATACCAAAAGGAACTCGTGATTTTGGGCCTGAAGAAGTTGCAAAACGAAATTATATAATGGATACAATTAAAAACGTGTACGAATTATATGGATTTCAACCTTTGGAAACTCCGGTAATGGAAAATCTTTCCACTTTGATGGGAAAATATGGTGCTGAAGGTGATAAATTATTGTTTAAAATATTAAACAGCGGCGATTATTTGAAGGATGCAGATCTTGTTTCGCTCACTGAAAAAAACAGCAATAAATTAACTGCGGATATTTCGGAAAAAGGTTTACGTTACGATCTTACTGTACCTTTTGCGCGGTTTGTAGTAATGAATCAAAATGAAATTACATTCCCATTTAAAAGATATCAGATTCAACCTGTTTGGCGCGCCGACAGACCTCAAAAAGGGCGCTACAGGGAGTTTTATCAGTGTGATGCAGATGCCATCGGCAGCAACAGTTTGCTCATTGATGCCGAATTAGTGATGATCATAAGGGATGTTTTCGAAAAATTAAATCTGAATGTCACCATTCGTTTAAATAACCGTAAAATTTTAGACGGATTAAATGAATATATCGGAGAAACAGAAAAAAATCTTATTCTCATAAATATAATTGATAAACTGGATAAGATTGGAATTGATGGCGTAACCAAAGAATTAAATGAACAAGGATTTACATCTGATCAAATAAATAAAATAAAAACTATACTCGATCTTTCAGGAAATGCAGATAAAAAAATTGAATTTCTCGAAAAAATATTTATTGCGGAAAAAGGTAAAAAAGGAATTACAGAAATAAAAGAACTCTTCGAAAAAATTAAAGGCGTTGAAAATAAAACCGTTAAAATAGAATTTGATCTTAAATTAGCACGCGGATTAAGTTATTATACCGGTACTATTTACGAAGTAATTTCCAATGATGTAAAAATTGGAAGTATATTGGGAGGTGGTCGTTACGACGATCTTACCGGAATTTTCGGATTACCAAATATGAGTGGTGTAGGTATTTCGTTCGGACTTGACCGTATTTATGATGTAATAACCGAATTAAATCTTTTCCCTGAATCCGCTTTAAAAACAACACAACTTTTATTTATTCCATTTGACGAGGAAGGAGAAAAAATTTGTCTTAATTATGCTTCCATTTTAAGAAAAGAAAATATCCGTTGCGAAATATATCCCGATATCAACGCCAAAATGCCCAAAAAATTCAAATACGCCGACGACAAAAAAATTCCACTCACAGCAATAATCGGCTCCAACGAAATAACAGAAAATAAACTCACCTTAAAAAATATGACCACCGGTGATCAACAATTAATTTCTCTCGACGAATTAATTCAGATCATTAATGAAAGTGTATTTATAAAAAGAGATGGTGGGTTTATGGATCTTAGCGAGTGAAGAGGACATACGACATAGGACATATGAAATAGGATTTACTTAAAGTAAACCGTTTAAGTTAATTTTTCCCTCGAAATTTAGTGGATTTAATTATGAAATCAAATGCCCAGTTACAGTTAAGGCCTCCTATATCCCATTTCCCATGTCCTATGTCAGTCATATTTCCTAATTCTTATTTCCTATTTCCACTAAATCGGATGGCGAGGCCACAAAGTCGCGAAGGGCGCGAAGGTACACGAAGAAATTATTCTTGGCATAATACACCTATTCCCTCAAAAAAATCTTCGTAAAAATTAAGATAAAATGTAAGGGCTCAAAAGTGGTTTCTGTAATACGAAAAAGTTCTCCTTTGTCCCATTTCCCATGTCCTATGTCAGTCCTATGTCCTATGTCCTATATCCTACGTCACGCGTCTCGCGTCACGCGCCTCGCGTCATTCGAACATGCCTTTCATCTTCTCAAAAAATCCCTTTTCCTTTTGATTTACATCAGGCTGAAAATTTTTGGATGATTTTAGTTTTTCGAGCATTTTCTTTTCTTCGGAAGATAAATGTTTTGGAACCCAAACATGGACTTCAATTATCTGATCACCTTTGCCATAACTATTTAATGCGGGTAGTCCTTTTCCTTTTAATCGCATAATATGTCCGCCTTGTGTTCCTTCCGGAATATTTACGCGAACTTTTCCGTCGATAGTTGGAATTTCCACTTTTGTTCCTAACGCAGCATCTGCAAAACTGATATATAAATTATAGAGAACATGATTTCCTTCGCGTTTTAATTCCGCATCTTTTATTTCTTCAATGGAAATTAAAAGATCTCCGTTTGGTCCGCCTTTTTCTCCTGCATTACCTTTACCATTCATCGATAATTCTATACCATCGTGAACACCTGCCGGTATATCAATATTAATTGTGTCCTCGGCATACATTCTTCCTGCACCGTGGCATTTTGTACAATTTGCAGTAACCTGTTGGCCTGATCCGTGACAAGTGTGACATGTTTGTGTTGTTGCCATTTGTCCGAGGATGGTATTTTGAACTCTCCTCACATAACCTGAACCCTGACAAGTTTTACAAGTGCTTACACTTGATGCATCCTTTGCTCCGCTTCCGTTGCAAGTATCACAAACAACATATTTTTTTACTTTGATTGTTTTGCGTGTGCCTTCTGCAATTTCTTTTAAGGTGAGTTTTACTTTAATGCGAATATTTGATCCACGAACTCCTCTTTGTCTTTGTTGTTGTTGTCTTCTTCCACCCCCACCAAAAAAATCTCCAAAAACAGATTCACCAAAAACATCACCGAACTGACTGAAAATATCATCCATGTTCATGTGACCGGCACCGCCGTTTGCACCTCCAACTCCCTGATGACCATATTGATCGTAACGCGCTTTTTTCTGAGGGTCGCTCAATACTTCATAAGCCTCGGCAGCTTCTTTGAACATCTCCTCCGATTCTTTATTTCCGGGATTCTTATCAGGATGATATTGTAATGCCATTTTCCGATAGGCCTTTTTAATTTCCTCCGCTGTCGACGATTTTGTCACCCCTAAAATTTCGTAAAAATCTCTTTTAGCCATATTAAATTCCCGGATGGGATAATCTAGTTAATGTTATTGCTTAATTTGTTTATTGAATTTGGCGGAAGATAAAATTATTTGCCGATAACAACCTTGGCATATCTGATAATTTTATCGTTTAATGTATATCCTTTTTCCAATATCTCTACCACCTTGCCTTTCAGATCTTCAGATGGAGCAGGAATTTCGGTAATGGCTTCCATCATATCGGTATTAAATTCCAGACCTTTACACTCAATTTCCCGGAGCCCTTTTTGCGACATGATATTCTTCACTTTTTCGCTGATGAGTTTAAGTCCTTCCTTCACTGCATCAATATCTTTTGCAGCGGAAACAACCTGCTCTGCGCGATCAATATCATCCAAAGCGGGTAAAAGATCCTTTATCACTTCCTGACCGGCAGTTTTAAATAATTCAATTCTTTCGCGGGAAGTACGGCGTTTGAAATTTTCGAATTCAGCCAAAAGCCTGATGTACTTGTCCTTTTGTTCTTCCAAATCCTTTACAAAAGTGGTTGCATCATCAATTATTTCCCCTTCTACCGGCAATGCATGCTCATTACCGTTTTCTTCGTTCCCTTGTTCTGATATATCCTTTTCTTCTATCATAATGTTAGAATTGCTTTTTTTTGACGAATTGGCGCAATATTCCCGGATATTCCGAAAAATATTCACATACCCGCGGGTTCAAAAATACTGCCACCGGAGCAATCATTGCCAAATTGACATTAATAAACTGTAAGAAATGCTGAAAAGATTGAGAATCAGCTGCCCAAATTTTCCTTTATTATGTTCTCCAGATCTTTGATCAGGATGTTCTTTTTCACAATAACGCCATTTCCATCTATTAGAAAATATTGTGGGAGAAACCCAACATTATATTTGATTGCGGCAGGTGCGTTCCAGGCTTTAGTATCCAATGCCTGACAAGGCCAGGTTATATTATCCTGTTTTATTGCATCTGCCCACTTAGATTTATCAGTATCAAGTGAAAGACTATAAATACAAAATCCGTTTCCATTTTCAAATTCGGAACCCCTGTATTTTTGATACAAGCGCTGCATTTCAAAATGATTTGATCTTGCTGCTGAATTCCCGGATTCCCAAAATTCTATTAGAACATAGGATCCTTTTAGCTCAGAAAGTGCAATAGACATTCCCTCTGTACCCAAAGCAACAATTTCCGGAGAAATATTACCTGTTGCTGTTCCCGTAACTTTATTTGTTACAGAACATCTTGTAAAGGATAAAAGAATAATAATTGCAAAAAAGAACGTTAATTTAATAATTTGAGTGTGTGGTTTAAATGGTTTTCGAGGAGTGGATTGCATCATTGTTAATTTATTAATTATTCTATATATGATTTCAAAATTGTTTCCAGATCAGATATAATAATATTATGTTGAAGAATAATACCTTCTCCATTCAGCAAATAATATTTGGGTAATGAAGCTACCGCATAGTCTAATAAAGGTTTTGCATTCCATCCATCGGTATCAATAACCTGTGATGGCCACACCATGATATCTTCTTTAATTGCGGATAACCACTTAGCCTTGTCACTATCTATTGAAATACTGTAAATGGTAAATCCTGTTCCATCTTTAAAATTTTCATCACGATATTTCTGATACATTCTTCCCATTTCAAAATGATTCTTTCTCGCCTGACTATTTCCTGCTTCCCAAAATTCGATAAGAACATATTTTCCACGCTGACTACTCAGGTTTATAATATTACCACCCGGATCAGTTGCTGAAATTTCGGGCGCAATATTTCCCGTGCGTATACCCGATACTGCTTTCTGAACAGTACACGCTCCTAAAACGAGTGCACATAAAATGCCTGCAAATATGAAATATGCTTTCAATACAAAGGATAATTAATTAATCCAATAATTTTACAATCATGTGTGAAACCGTTTGGGGAAGTGTGGGGTTCCCCGCTGTAAAAATGGAAACACAAAGTTAAATTAAGGTTATCAATTCAACATCATGTTTTCAACACTTATAAGAGTAATTTGTAAGGAAAAGAGTTGCAAGGGTTATTAAACTCTTGTGATTTGCGCTCCGATAGCCTGAAGGCGTTTGTCTATTTGCTGATACCCTCTGTCAATTTGTTCAATATTGCGGATGATGCTTTTTCCTTCGGCAGAAAGGGCTGCAATTAATAATGCAACACCTGCTCTGATATCAGGTGAGCTCATTTCTATTCCTTTCAACTTAAACTTTCTATCTAAACCAATTACCGTAGCCCTATGCGGATCGCAGAGAATGATCTGCGCACCCATTTCAATTAATTTATCAACGAAAAACAATCTGCTTTCAAACATTTTTTGATGCACCAGCACCGAACCCTGTGCCTGTGTTGCAACAACCAGTATTATACTAATAAGATCGGGTGTAAATCCCGGCCAAGGCGCATCTGCAATTGATAAAATGGATCCATCGAGAAAATTCTGGATGGCATAATTCTTTTGTTCCGGAATAAAAATATCATCTCCCCTCAACTCCATTTGAATGCCCATCCTACTAAAAATTTCAGGGATAACACCCAACATATCGTAACGCACATTTTTTATCGTGATCTCGCTTTGTGTCATTGCTGCCAGACCGATAAAACTTCCAATTTCTATCATATCGGGTAAAATGCGATGTTCACATCCTCCCAAACTTTCCACTCCATCTATGTATAATAAATTGGAACCTATTCCGCTTATTTTGGCACCCATGCTCACAAGCATATGGCAAAGCTGTTGCAGATAAGGTTCGCAGGCGGCATTGTAAATGGTTGTTCTACCCTCTGCTAAAACTGCTGCCATTAAAATATTGGCAGTTCCTGTAACGGAGGCCTCATCCAGCAGCATATAGGCTCCCTTTAATCTTTCGGCACTAATTGCACCTGTATTTTGATCAAAATGAGCCCCAAGTTTCATGAAACCAATGATGTGGGTATCCAGACGTCTGCGTCCAATTTTATCGCCACCGGGTTTAGATAAAGTTGCGTGTTTGAAACGCGCCAAAAGTGGTCCCATAACCATCACGGAGCCGCGCATTTTGCGACTTTTATCAATAAAATCGTCGCTGTTGATATATGCTAAATTGATATTATCAGCTTGAAAAATACAGGTATCACGCGTTGGGCGTTCCACTTTTACACCCATATCGGCGACCAATTCAATTAAGAAATTGACATCGCGGATATCCGGAATATTTGAAATTGTTACCTTTTGGTCGGTGAGCAATACTGCACAAATAACCTGAAGAGCCTCATTTTTTGCGCCCTGAGGCACAAGTTCGCCTTTCAGCTTGTTGCCTCCTACAATTTCAAATGCATCCATTAACGGTTCTTTTTGAAATTTTGATAATTTGGATTTTGGCCCTGTCCCGGACGTTTAAAGTTTCTTCCGCCCTGATTTTGAAAGTTTTTATTTGGACGGTTTTGTTGCTGCTGTTGAGGTTGACGGCGAGTGGATTTTGTTAATGTATCCAGATCGGTATTTTCCTGTAATTGTAATTGATTATCGCTCAAACTCTGAAGATCAGATTTAATGGTTTCATCATTAACATCCTCATTATTCCAATTCTGATGCACAAGTTTCATATAATTTCCGATCACCTGCGCAAACTCTTGTTTCATTGCCGGATCTTCCATTTTGGCCGCCTTATTAACACATGATTCCACGTTTTTACCATAATGGGCAAAACGAATTTTCTGACGAGGATACTTCAGTTTAATATTTTTCCGTCGCAACAACTCGCGCTCCGGGGTTGGATAAGGTGAATTTGCATTTAATTTGAAATCACTCATCATATAGATGTGATCCCATAATTTATGACGGAAGTCTTCTACGTTGCGCAGTGTAGGATTCATTGTTCCCATAAGATCGATGATATCCTGCACAAGTTTGTTGCGCACTTCTCCATCTTCAATCGTGCACGCATGTTCCACCAGTATCTGTATATGACGGCCGTATTCGCGAAGTATCATTTTTGGCCGCTGAGTATTGTAAGGCATTTATTAATTATTTATCGTAAAGGTATACAAAAGATTCGAAGGGGAAGCCCTTGAAGATTCGAAGGGAGAAGATTCGAAGATTCGAAGGTGAAGGATCTAAGGAATAAATAAGGAAGGAAGAGGTGTAAGGTTAAAAAAGGGCGATTGATTTTACTTGTAAATTTTACAACCTAATGCTAACTTTTACTTTGTAATAAAATTTTCCAAATTAAATCAATGTAAGTCGTGTCATGTATCCTGATTACTGTGTCTAATTTAAGAAGGAAGAGGTCGAAAGGTTAAAAAAGGGGCATCCAATTATAGGTATCATCAATTTATTCTTTCTTTCATTTTTTTATCATTCTTTTTTATCACTTCTTTTTTTTATCCAGTTAAATCCGCACAATCCGCGTCATCAGCGTTCCCCTTTTTTTCATTCCTATTTATTTTCCCCTTCCATTAGACCTACACAGGTTTTCGAAACCTGTGAGGTCGTCGGGCCTCATTCCTTCATTTTTCATTCTTTCATTTTTTCATTTTTTCCCGGAGGTCCTTGTCGTTTCTCTGAAGCATGTTGGATCATTTGGCGTTTGAATTCATTTTCGGCATCGGCTAATAGGGCAACTTTTTTTAGGGGTAAAACTTTTTTGAATTCTTCTGCATATTTTTTCTTGAGATCGAGCATTTTTTGATCATTTTCGAAATGGGAGGAGATGAATTTATTTAATTCTTCCTCGTTCATATCGTTAATGCTTTTACCATCCTTTAATGCTTTATCTGCATCCATTACTATTTTAATTTCGTCGCGCATTTTATTGTAAACGGGCCAGAATTTTTGTGCTTCCTCGGAAGTAAGATCCAGATATTTTGTTAAAAATGCAATGCGCAAAGGTTCTATTTTTTCTTCATCGAACATAGGTGGTGGCGGACCTTGCGAGAATGCCGCTGTAGAAAATAAACCTAAAAGGAAAATGATAGTTAGTTTTTTCATAATGATTGGTTTTGGTTAATGAGCTCAGGATTATATTCCAAGGTCTTCAAATAAAGCTGCATCATTTAAATAATCCTGAATTGTTTGATCGTCTAATTGTTTTAATAATTCTTCATCCAATAAATTTTCATTTTTTTGGGGGGATGATGTTTCGTGCATAATTTGTTCGTTCACATCTTCCGAAATTTTTTCAATTACCGAAGCATCGCTGATAAAATCTGTTTCAAATAATAATTCAGTGTCAATATCCTCCACATTCTGTATTAAATAATTTTGTAACTCTTCTGAACTTATGGATGCTATTTGTGTATATATAAAATTATCTATCTCCGCATTATTCATCTTTGCCAATTGCATTTCAAGCCCATCATTTTTATTTCCAAATATCTTAACCCCAATAAATACCAATACAAATACCGCAGCAATTCCCGAAACATATTTTAACCAGGTAAGACGAATAATTTTTTTATTATTATTTATATCCTTCTCAGCATAAATTGTTTTATTCAGAATATCACTTTCCAACTCTTCAAAATATCCAATCGGAAAATTTAACCCCCCATCATCCGGCATATCCTTTAATATGCTGTTCAGCTCCTCTAATTCGCGTTTGATATTTTGTTTTTCGTTTTTCATTTTTATTATCCAAAAGTCTTCATCTTGATGCGAGGAACCTTGTTGCTACCTGCATCACACTCATAACTCATAACTCTTATAATTGACACCCGTCACAAATCTCCTTTTCTGCCACTGCCTACTGCCTACTCTCCCCTATGACTCCCCTCCTCACCCAAAGTTTAATCCCTCCTTCAAAATAACCTCAATTTTTTTCACTGCATGATGAAAA
Organism: Bacteroidota bacterium; assembly: GCA_016706865.1. Taxonomy (NCBI): domain Bacteria; kingdom Pseudomonadati; phylum Bacteroidota; species Bacteroidota bacterium. Next base: position 93,585 of record JADJIS010000001.1, read on the forward strand.
CTTGCTTTCAGTGCACCTGTGGAAGTTCCCAATATTTCTTCCATTTCCTCGTATTTCATTTCGTCAAAATAACGCATGATAAACACCTGTTTTTGTTTTGCGGGAAGGGTATCAATGGCTGACTGCAACTTTTCTTTCAATGTTTCACCATCCATCCACACCTCTTCTTTTAAGGAGCTTACAAAAGAATTATTTTCTATTGCCGTACCGGAATTATTTTTTCTATATCTGTCTTGTAAAAAGGTGATGGATTCATTTGTTGCAATGCGATATAACCAGGTAAATAACTGACTATCCTCCCTGAAATTCGGCAATCCTTTCCATGCTTTTATAAAACAATTTTGCACCACATCGTTTGCATCATCGTGATCGGTGACCATTCGTCGAACATGCCAATAAATTTTTTTCGAATAAACAGAAACGAGATGTTTAAAACCGAGATCCCTGGTTTTTTCATTGAGACATAGATGGAGGATCTCTTTATCTGTCATTTTATGACGTAGGACATAGGATATAGGACATAGGACTAGACATAGGACATTGGAAAAATGACATAGGACTGGACATTGGACTTTGGTAATATCAATAATGACTAATGACTATTGACTCCTGACCATTGACTCCTGTCTCACCCCTTCCTCTGCATCACTTTTAATGCTGCGTCAACCACATGTTGTGTACTCATACCGTATTTAGTGAGTAATTGTTCTGCAGTTCCGCTTTCGCCGAATTTGTCGTGAACTCCTACATATTCGATTGGTGCGGGAGTATTTTCACTTACTGTTTTTGCAATTGCACTTCCTAATCCACCAATTATCTGGTGTTCTTCGGCAGTTACCACACAACGCGTTTTAGCAACAGACTGTATGACTGCATCAACATCCAAAGGTTTAATGGTATGTATATTAATTAGATCTACGGAGTAACCTTTTTCTACTAAAATTTTTGCAGCTTCAATTGCCTTAATAACAAGGTGACCCGTTGCAAAAATGGAAACATCTTTTCCATCCTGAATTTTCCAGGCCTTTCCAATTTCAAATTTTTCGGTGGTAGGATAAAAAATGGGCCATTTTGGTCTTCCAAAACGAAGATAAACAGGGCCCATATGTTCAGCTGCCGCAATTGTTGCAGCTTTGGTTTGATTGTAATCACAAGGATTGATAACCACGAAATTTGGCAACATTTGCATCAAACCGATATCTTCCAATATCTGGTGAGTTGCGCCATCTTCCCCCAAAGTAACACCGGCATGGGAAGCCGCGATCTTTACATTTTTATTGGAATAGGCTACCGACTGTCGGATCTGGTCGTATACGCGACCTGTAGCGAAATTGGCAAAGGTACAGGCGAAGGGTATCTTGCCCCCAATTGTTAGTCCTGCGGCTATTCCTGTCATATTTGCCTCGGCAATACCGCACTGGAAAAAGCGTTCAGGATGGTTTTTAATGAAATCGTCGAGTTTTAAGGAACCAACTAGGTCGGCACAAAGGGCAACAACTTCCGGGTTCAACTTTCCTAATTCCGACATACCTGCGCCGAAACCGGAACGCGTGTCTTTCTGATTGGTGTAATCTACGTTTATCACTATTACAATTTTTAGAGTCTGACGGTAAGTGCAGTTCCAGTTACAACTTCGAAGGTATATTCTTTTGTTGCAGCCATATCCTTTTTTGAAAGATAACGGTAAATAACAATGTATTTTCCGGGCTGCAAAGCCAGTGTTTCCTTTAAGTTCGTATCGCTCAGCTCGTAAACTTCCTCCAATTTATTCTCCTTATTTTCATATATCGCACCGGCTATCTGTTCATTTTTACTGAAAGTGACATATCCGGGCGCTGAGATCTCAATTGTTGTGGTTTTATCCTGTTCAACCTGAACTCCGCTTACCTTAATTACCGGCAAAGTTAAAATTTCAAGTTCATACTCACCAATTAATAATTTTTGACTGTTGTTGGAGGTTTGATTTATGACGATTTTTTTATCTTTTTTGATGATGCAATTGATTCTTCCCTTAAAGGTTTCTCCCTTCACATACACTTTCAAATAACCCTGAGGAGCCGGTTCTGTGATGATATTTAATTCGCCTTTAGTGAGATCGATATTCTTTTTCCAAATTTCCGGAGTAGTGTGAATTTGAAGATCATAACCTAAAGATGGATCAAGTGTAATGGTATCCGGATGTCCTTTTGGATCTATAGTATGGTAATAATTAAATCGTGCCTTTCCTGTTTCGGCATCGGTGAAGGTCATCAGCATATCTGTTTCCGTTGGATCTTTATTAACATCTAAAAGATCTACTCTGGTAAAAACGGAATTAAATATTTTGGCAATGGTAGTATTTATCACAAATTCGGTTTGCAGCTCCGATTCAATATTTAAAAATTCACCCATACAGGAAAATTGTGAATATTCCGTTGCATCTATACCAATTCCAATTACATATGATTTTGTTATAATTCCCTGATTCTTTAATCGCAAAACAACTTCACAGGGATTTAACCCACAGGATTCAAAACCATCGCTTACAAGTATTAAAATATTGCGATAATTTTTTGCATCAGGACCGAAATCCGTAATTGTTTGTTCTATGGAATACGCAATTGGGGTAACTCCCTGAGGACGAATATCATCCAGCTTGTTATTAATTGCAAGAGCATTTTTAGATTTAAATGCAATTTCCAATTTGGAGTCTTCGCAGTCATTAGCCGGTTGCGGACTCTGATGTCCATAAATGCGCATTGCCATCTGAACGTTTGGCATATTATTTAGACTATCTGCAATTCCATTTACAACCCTATGAGCGGCCACCATTTTAGAATTGCGATCCCAGTTTTGTAACATACTGCGCGATGCATCCACTAAAAACAGCACACGTGTGGGTTGCGCAGTTTGAGCAAATAATTGTGTACTGATGAATAAGATCAGTATGATTGAAAATAATTTTGGATGATATGTAATTATTTTTTTCAAATTATAATTTCACCAATGCAGTTTTACTGCTTTTAATTGTAAAATTAGTTTCCTTTGTATTTGCTGATGCTTTTTTTAGATTTGACCTGCTGAATATTTTATAATCTCCCGGTAACAATTGCACCATTTCTGAAGCTCCGGAGCCCGTTAGGGTTGATTCGTAGATCTTTTCCAAATTACCATCCGTTAATGTATAAATACTATAAATTTTGTTTTCGGGGGATGAAATATTGAGTGTTCCTGGAAGCGGGATTTCTATTTTATTATCTACTCCTCCCTTAATTTGGTAATTCTCGTAATGGATTCTTGGGAGAGTAAGAACATCAATATCATAGGTACCTGCAATATATTTATGTTTGGAATTAAAATTCTGTACGTATAAAATTTCACCGCTATCATTATTTCTTACTACACATTGTTTTTCACTGAACACTGTTCCTGTTCCTTCCGTGAGTTGTAAAATTCCAAGTGGTACATCCACACCTATAATATTGTGTTTACCCGGAATTAATTCCACTTCTTTTAATTCAACTTCCGGTGTTGTATGTACAACAATATTATATTTTCCAATGGGATTTAAATATAAGGTATCGGGTTGATTTTTTTCATCCGGAGTTTGCACATAATTATATCTCACCTCACCGGAAAAACTATCGTAAAAAGTTATTTCAATATTTTTTTCTGTAGGCAATCCGAAAGCATCAATTAAATTTATTTGAGTGGTGGTAATATTTAATGCCTGAGAAATTACGATACTCATTGCATTAGAAAATGCTTTTTCATTTCCGGCATCATAATAACTTCCAATACATTCAAAATTCTTTTTATCGCTTTCTTTTAATCCGAGGCCAATAACAAATGGTTTCAGGGTAATTCGTTTCTCCCTCAACACATCTGAACTTGCGCAGGGATCGCCTTCACAATTTTCAATTCCATCCGTAATTAAAATAATGGAGTTCGTTCCTTCCGTAGAAATAAAATCGCCGGCTGAGAGAAAAAGGGAATAAGCAATGGGCGTATATCCCTGGGGAGTTAATGTATTTAATTTTGCTTTAATTGCAGAGGCTGAATTTTTAGAAATTGGCACTTCCAGTTTGGAATCTTCGCAATCATGGGCAACTCTTGGACTTTGATGACCAAATACACGTATTCCGATCTGAACGTCAGGTTCTGCTTTTTGAATGCTATCAATTGTTTTTACCACGAGCTTTTTAGCTACTTCCCATTTATTGGTATTGTTCCAGGGATCCACCATACTTCCACTTCCATCCAAAAGAATGAGGATACGTTTGGTGTTTCCTACAGGTTTAGTTTGGCTAAAACCAGATACAGATAGGAAAACGGATAACAAAAGTAAAAGTTTGTGCATAGTCTGGCTCCGATAAAACGGATTCAACCTTTAAAAGATTGTTTTGCAAATAAACAAAAATGCTGCCGTTTATTCGCAGTTCTTTAAGTTAGGCTTTAAACAGTGGAGTTGAGGGTATGTATAGTATAGTTTGCAAAAACACCATAAAGGAGTGCAATTACATTTATTTGTGCGCTCCCATCGTTATTGATCAGCAATAATTAGTTTTTGGGAAAAGTTCTTTTTTCCCGAACGAATAACCCCATAGTATATTCCATTTAGCCAATGGATAGGAAATTCATTCAAACCTTGCGATATTTTAGATTCTAATATTATCTGTCCTGCAGAATTGAAAATTGTAAAGGTTGCATCGTTTTCAATCTGGAAATCAACTTGAAGAAATACTACATTATTGCTGTGATAAATTTGTATATCATCATTATTAATTTGATCGATATTTTCTATAACAGGAAAATTAAGTATTACCTGATTAGATGGAAGAGACAAAGTATCTTCAATTCCATATACACTTGCAACGGATAAAACATAAACGTAATATGGTACTCCCCAGCTAATTAAATTTCCCTCACTGTCAGTTGTGCTGGCATTGCCATTTAATTCAATATCATTTCCATCCGGAATTATCGAAAAATAATTTGGAGAACCCACAGCTTGCGCAGAAGCAACATCAAAATCAAATGCCGTAGCAAAATCCACAAGAAATACTCTGTATTCTTCCACAGTTTGTTCCAGGGCAGAAACGGAGATGGAGATTTTAATATCATCGCCATTACCGGTCTCCGCAATATCTTCCAAGATTATACTATTAACAACCGATGTTTGCGTTTCAATGGTAATTACTTCTGAAGGATCAGATAATGCACTTACAGCCGCGGATGTTCCATCAGCAACACTTAAAACAAAACTTTTGTATTTTGCGGGTTCTATCAGATCACCATCTGAATCAACGGATAATTCGTTTAGTAAAAGGGTATAATTTATTTCTCCGGGTGCTACAGAAATATAATTTCCCGGACCAACAATTTCTGCTTCAGCTAAAGTAAAAACATCGGCAATATCTTTTTTCACAATTATAATTCTGTATTCACTAATACCTTGAATTGTTTCCGGTTCATCGAAGGTAACTTTAATATCCAGACCATTTCCAAAGTCATCAATATCTGTTATAACATTTTCCACTGGAGCGGAAACTGCATCAATTAATTCCACAGCTTCGGATGCTTTGGAAATCATATTTGCATAACCAGATGCAGGATCCATAACATTTAAAACAAATAATTTATATGGTTCTCCAACAGTGATCAGATCGCCGTCGCTATCCTGTGAAAGTGCTGTGAATGCTCCTGTGTAGTCGATACTTCCATCCGGAATTAATTCTAAATATTGGCCCGGCAACAAATCATTTGCCATGTCCACCGTAAAATTTTCTGCAATAGCTTTTTTAACCGCAATAATGCGATAAACATCTATATCTTCTTCATCACCTGGAGCGGTGAAATTAAATTGCAGATCCTCACCTGTTCCGGAGGTTCCTGCATCCTGCACAAAATTCCATATCGGAGAATAGGAAACTAATTCTGTGGTAATTGGTGTGTCAGCAATTAATTGATAAGCGTAATCATGAATTGTTATCCCGCTTAAAATATCAACACTTAATCGCATCCAACCATAATGCAATGCTCCATCGATATAAAATTGAAATGCTGCGAATTTATCTACAGCGCCATACCAATCACCACCTGCAATTGCCTGATGATCGTAACTGCTATAAACATTAAAATTTAATCGTTCATATAAATTTGCGATATTAAGTGTAAAATTTAATCCTTCATCAATTACAGCTCCCGAATTAAGTAAGGGAGCAACTGTGAATACAATTTGTGTTGCACCGCCTGTATATGTCGCCCAAGGTAAACCTGAATAGGTAACAGGTACAATTTGGGTACTGATCGCAACTTTATTATCCCCCAAAGGATTTATTCGCAATTTTAATTCTGATGTTGAAAATGATGTAAATGTTTCCGCAATAAAGATCAATTTAAAATCCACATCACCGTCATTATCCATATCTATTTGCACTTCATCAGTAAATGCAGTTTCATCCGGATCAACATCAGTGTAAATTATTTGTGCATTTGCAGTATTTCCAATTAGTAAAAATGCTGAAGAAAACAGGGAGTAGTTGCTTAACTTAAAGAGTTGTTCCTTTTTCACGATCCGTTCGAATTAATTATGATTAAAGTTAAGGAAAAAAAGGGAAGTCGTGAAACGTCCACCTTCGCTAAAGCTACGGAGGACAAGTCAATCGTGAGGCGTGAGTCCGTTGAACTCTATCGGGAGTCAATAGTCATTAGTCAAGAGTAATAGTATTCGGCTATCGAGGATCTTTTCGTGAAGCGTGAATCGTGAAGCGTGAGTCCGGGAAGCATAAACATTTGAGCGTCAATCTCGCAAGTGAATTTTTGATTAATTGTAGAGACGCAATGCATTGCGTCTCTACAATTAATCAAAAATTCACGGTGCGAAGGAAAATTTCAACCCGGAGCAATCTCGCCACTACTAACGGGGTCATTATTCAGGAGTATAAGTTTTCGGTTTACCGGGATCAAACTCATCACTCATAACTCATTACTCATTTTCGTGAATCGTGAGCCCGCTCCTGCTAACATTGGAACTTTTTGGAAGACCTCAAACTTTCGGCCGAGCAAAAGCATACTCACCACTCACTACTCCCCATTCACCCCATCAATAATCCCCCAACGTCTCCTCAAGTTGCCCCAAAGCTTTCTCCAGCTGCTCATTATTCGGAGCAACTCCATGCCATTGGTGGTCGTTTGTCATAAAATCGACACCGCTTCCCATTGCAGTATGTAGTAATATCATAACTGGTTTTCCTTTTCCGGTATGGTTTTGAGCTGTTTTAATGGTTTCGAGTATCTTTTCCATGTCATTTCCTTCCTTAAGTTCAATAACATCCCAACCAAAGGCTTCCCATTTGGCTTTGAGGTTACCTAAACTCATTACTTTCTCGGTGGGACCATCTATTTGCTGACCGTTATAATCTATTGCAGAAATAATATTATCTACTTTGTGATGTGCCGCAAACATGGCAGCTTCCCATATTTGTCCCTCATCCATTTCGCCATCGCCATGCAGGGTGTACACCAAACGATCGTCGCCGTTTAATTTTTTGGCGAGAGCAGTGCCAATTGCAACGGATAAACCTTGTCCTAAGGAGCCGCTTGCTATGCGAATACCTGGTAAATGTTCCGCTGTAGTTGGGTGGCCTTGCAAACGTGAATCCATTTTGCGGAAGGTTTTTAACTCTTCTATCGGAAAATAACCTGCTCTGGCTAAAACACTGTACCAAACAGGAGAAATATGACCGTTGCTCAGATAAAAAACATCTTCCCCGATACCATCCATTTTAAAATCGGTATTGTGTTGCATTACATCAAAATACAAGGCGACAAAATAATCGGCGCAACCCAAAGAACCACCCGGATGCCCGCTCTGACAACCGTGAACCTGGCGAATTATATCTCTGCGCACTTGCGTGGCTATACGTTTTAGTTGATTGATATCTGACATGCGATCTACGTTATTTTGGGCAAAGATAGGAAAGAAAATGGACAGGAGATCTGGGTTAGGTATTTCTATTTATTTGATCGCCATGCAATCATTTTAGACTAAAAATAATGAAATTAAACTGATCATTGCAAAATTACTTTTTTTACCATTTTATCATTCCCTAATGTCACTTCCACCAAATATAAAGAAGGAGGTAATTCATCAAATGTTATTTTGGTGTTTTTTTCATTTAGAGTAGTTTCATATACTAACTCTCCGGACAGATTTAAAATTTTAACTGATGGCCTTTCTTTTTGTGCTAAATTGATATATTTATCCTCCGCAATAATATAAATATCACTTTCAAAACTATATATCGTAATCCCAGGCAAATATATTTCTTCAACAGCATTAAAATTTATGGTATCTCCTGCATAAATGGGTTTATCCACTTCCATTTCATATGCATAATCTTTTATAATTAATACATCTCCCGAGTCAATAACACTGCAACGTATCCAACCATAATGATAATTATCGTCGCTATCCACAAAATGAACGCCCAGATAACGGTCGATTTTTTCTGGGAACCAATTGCCGCCGGATCCAATCAGGATTCCACTATTAAATTTTAGTTTATAAGCCATTCTTTGGAATGGCCAGTCCTGAAAACTTAAACCATCTGGTCCAACCTTTGTAATTATATCGCCAAGATTAATCGCATACGGATAATACCGAGTGAACGAACTTGAAAATGTATTATAACTACCTGCAATTTCATTTTCAGGTGAATCAGGAAATGATGCCCAAATTACCGTTCTTGTAAATGTTTCCCCTAATTCACCTGAATAGGTAGTGGTAACATATTGTGTATTCCCTCGTTGAAATGAAAAATCAATTAATCCATTATTATCCATATCAACAAACCCTTCTTCCTCATAGGTATCTAAAATCATATCCGGATCAATATCAGTATAAATTATTTGTGCCGTTGAGTTATTGTTCAATAGCAAAAACGTAACAGATAAAATGGAATACTCCTTAAGGGTAAATTGAATTTTTCCCATTTAATATATTTTAACGAATTTTTCAGAAAAAATTTGTTGCGATTGTGTTGTCAATTTTACAAAATAAACCCCGGCTGATAATTTACTTACATCAATATAAGACTTTTCACGAATACGATTGCCATTATTCCACCCTATCATCCAAAATCTTCTGCAATGAATACATTTCATCCCTCAACCTCGCAGCATCTAAAAACTCCATATTTTTTGCAGCCTGCACCATTTTCTTTTTGGTATCGGAAATTGCTTTTTCGAGTTGGGGTTTGCTCATGAGTTGCACTACCGGATCAGCTACGAGAGACGACATATCCTGTGGTTCAATATAAGGTTGCGGATCACCGCTTTTGAGATTGACGATGCTGGATTTTTTAAATATTTCTTCTGTTGATTTTATAATTGTTGTAGGGGTAATATTATGTTTTGCATTATATGCAATTTGTTTTGCGCGTCGTCGATTTGTTTCATCGATGGTGCGTTGCATGCTTTCTGTTATTTTATCGGCATACATAATTACTCTTCCGTTTGAATTTCGCGCAGCTCTTCCGGAAGTTTGTGTTAAAGATCTTGTATTGCGTAAAAATCCTTCTTTATCAGCATCTAAAATTGCAACTAAAGAAACTTCGGGAAGATCTAAACCTTCTCTTAATAAATTAACGCCTACAATTACATCAATTTTTCCTAAACGCAGGTCGCGCAAAATTTCCACGCGTTCCAAGGTTTCCACTTCACTGTGAATGTAACGGCATTTTACATTCATCTTAAATAAATATTTTGATAATTCTTCTGCCATTCTTTTTGTGAGTGTTGTAACCAATACACGTTCATTTTGTTGTATGCGCAGATCTATTTCATGTAACAGATCATCTATCTGATTTAATGAAGGTCTTATATCAATGGGCGGATCCAATAATCCTGTTGGTCGAACCACTTGTTCAACAATTACACCACCACTTTGTTTTAATTCAAAATCAGCGGGAGTTGCACTCACATAAATTGTCTGATTTAACAAACTCATAAATTCATCGAAATTCTGTGGTCGGTTATCCATAGCGCTGGGCAAACGAAAACCGTATTCCACCAGATTTATTTTTCGGGCTCTGTCGCCACCATACATAGCACCTACCTGAGGAACGGAAGCATGACTTTCGTCTATCACCATTAAAAAATCTTCCGGAAAATAATCAATAAGACAGAATGGGCGCTGACCCTGTTTTCTTCTATCAAAAAAACGCGAATAATTTTCTATACCGCTGCAATATCCTAATTCCTTTATCATTTCAATATCGAAATTCACGCGTTCGGCTAAACGTTTTGCATCTATATATTTTCCTATGCTTTCAAAATATCGAACCTGTGCATCTAATTCCGCATGAATCTCATGAATTACAGAAGGCAAAATATCGCGAGGAGCTATATATAAATTCGCAGGAAAAATGGCAATATTTTTTTGTGACTCCGTTTTTTTTCCTGTATCGGGATTAAATACTTCTATCTCTTCAATTTCATCTCCAAAAAAAGAAATGCGATATCCAAAATCGGCGTATGCGGGAAAAATATCCACAATATCTCCATTCACTCTGAAATTTCCGCGTTTAAATTCCACTCCCGCGCGACTGTATAATGCATCCACCAAATGATGTAATAATACACTGCGCGAAATTTTATCTCCCACATTCAGTTTGATGATACTTTCTTTAAATTCAGCGGGATTTCCCATACCGTAGATACAACTTACCGTTGCAACAACAATTACATCCCTTCTCCCGCTTTGTAAACTGGAGGATGTTTTTAAACGCAATTTTTCCACCTCTGCATTTATGGAAAGATCTTTTTCGATGTAAGTATCTGAGGATGAAATATATGCCTCGGGTTGATAATAATCGTAATAACTCACAAAATATTCCACTGCATTATCCGGAAAAAATTGTTTGAATTCACCATATAACTGCGCTACAAGTGTCTTGTTATGGGATAAGATAAGAGTGGGCTTTTGCACCTGCTGAATAACATTGGCAATGGTGAAGGTCTTTCCGCTTCCGGTAACTCCCAGTAGCACCTGTGCCTGTTCTCCGTTGTTGATACCATCCACTAGCTGCTTAATGGCCTCGGGTTGGTCGCCTGTGGGTATAAATTTGCTGGTTAATTTAAAATCCATAAGTTCAAACAATAATTATCTATAATTTCTCAAATATAGGGAGAGAAAAGTATCCCTTTTTCACAAAACAAATAAATCCTGATTTCGTTTCGTTAATTTTGCGCAAAATTGAATTATGCGTTTTACAGAAATAACTTCTATTACCGGGATGCCGGGATTGTATAAAATGGAGTCTCAGAAGCCATCCGGCGTTATTGTTACCTCACTTACCGAGGGTTGGACAAAGTTCATCTCCAACAGAGAACATCTATTTTCACCATTGGAAAATATTTCCATTTATGCCGATGACGATACCATTGATCTTTTGGATGTGATGTTAATGGCTTACGAAAAAAAGGAAACTATTCCACCTGCAGATGCCAAAGCTGACAACGACACCTTAAAAGCATATTTTGAGCAAATATTGCCAACCTACGACAAAGAAAAAGTGCATTTAAGCGATATTAAAAAATTCGTTAAATGGTTTGCTATTTTGGATGAAAAAGGTGTTTTCCAAACTGAACTGGAAGAAAAACAAAAGGAAGAGGAAGAAAAATTAAAAACAGAAGAAGTTGCAAAGGAAGAAGTTGTGCAGGAAGAAGAAGCAGAAAAAGTTGCTCCTAAAGCAAAAACTAAAAAGCCGAAAGCTAAAGAATAAATAAGGGTATAAATACAAAAACCCGATGTTAAACGCATCGGGTTTTTTATTTGTTAAATATTTTCTTAAAATTTAATAAATTGTTTGGTGAGTGATCCCTTTTCATTAACCACAGAAACAAAATACAAACCGGAGCTGAAATCCGTTAACGGAATAACAAAAGCACCGTTAGAATTGGAAAAATTAGTTCTGGAAATTAAGGTGCCATTAATATCAAATATATTGACAAATATCGGGCTATTGACAGGTGTTGCAATGTATAAACTCAACTGCTCTTGTGCAGGAGAAACCATATCAAATGTTATTCTATTTAATTCCTCAAGGGTAAGTGGATTGTTTGCCGGATCTTCCTTTATAGTAACACTCGAAGTATAAATTTTATCTCCCGTTGCATCCTCTTCATTATCGCTGGCATTTACTGCAACATAAAAAGTTACATCGCCGTGTGCGTCGTCAGGGGTCCAGTTGAAAGTCCATGTCCGCTCACCATCTCCGGATGTTCCCGACAAAGTATGCGTTACATATTTACTTCCGCCCGTCATTTTAGTATGTAGGGTATTTATCAGCGACAGATCTCCCAGTTTACTTCCTGTTATTGTTTGTGGTGATGCCTGAAATCCGAATTTTTGAACGGCGGTATCGGTAATGGTAACAGTAACCAAATAATCAATTCCTGCTAAATAACCGGTTTCCGGCACATCGGTAAATATTAATCCATCTTTTTCAGATGCACTGCCGGTATGACAATCAACATGGGCACATGTTTGGTTATCATCGCCCGGTGATCCTGTGTTTCCAGATGGAGCACCATCTTCTTTTGCAAAACTATTGGTGCTCAGCCCAATTCCTATAACAAGTGCAAGAAAGAAGAAGAATACATTGATCTGATTTATTTTTTTCATAAAGTATAACCTAAAGTGCAATAAAATTACACGTTGCAAATATATGTATCTACATGTAATTCACAAAATGACATAAAAATTACTTTGATGCATTTATAATAATTTTTCCAGTATCTGTTTTGCTGCGTTTCCCGAGGTTACTTTGGTGATCACTCTATCAATAATACCCTTTTCATTTACAATAAAAGTGATCCTGTGAATAGTGGTAATTATTCTTCCCATAAATAATTTATCGCCATACACTCCATAATCTTTCACAATTTTGAGATCGGTATCTGCTAAAAGAGTAAAAGGTAATTTATATTTATCTGCAAATTTCTTTTTTGAAATTACTGGCGCATGCGAAACTCCAATTATTGTGTAGCCACTCTTTTTAAGAAGGGAATAATTGTCCCTGAAATTACATGCTTCCTTTGTGCAGGTTTCGGAATCATCGTTCGGGTAGAAATAAAGAACAAATTTTTTCCCTTTTAATTGCGCAGAGTCAATCAATTTTCCATTTTGATCGGATGCACTAAATGGTGGAGCTTTATCACCAGCCTTTAAATGTGTAATGGAAACAATTTCTGCCATAACTCAAAAGATCTAAAAATTTGGTCTCAATTGTGATGTTGCATAAAATGCATTGATATGTTTTACCACTTCATCAGCATCATCTGTAATAAATAATAAGTCGAGATCTTCTTCACTTATATTATTTTCTTTGTGCAACATGGTTTCTTTCACCCAGGTCATTAATCCTTTCCAATAGGTTTTTCCAACTAAAATTACCGGAACTCGTTCAATTTTATGCGTTTGAATAAGTGTGAGGGCTTCAAACATCTCATCCAAAGTGCCAAATCCACCGGGCATAAAAATAAAAGCCTGGGCATATTTTACAAGCATAACCTTGCGCACAAAAAAGTATTTAAAATTGATAAGTTTATCGCGGTCGATGTAGGGATTGTGATTTTGTTCATAGGGTAATTCGATATTTAAACCCACAGATTTTCCGCCCTCTTTAAAAGCACCTTTATTTCCGGCTTCCATAATTCCTGGACCACCTCCGGTAATAATTCCGAATCCCTCATGCACTAATTTAGCTGCAATGGATTCTGATAATTTATAATATTTATGATCAGGTTTTGTTCTTGCAGAACCATAAATGGAAACACAAGGGCCTATTTTATCCATATTTTCAAATCCATCCACAAATTCCGCCATGATCTTAAACATGCGCCAGCTGGATTGGGCACTCAACTCGGTCCAGTCTTTAACCTTAAAAAGTTTTTTCCTGCGATACTTTTCTGCCATAAAAATAATTTACAATGATGCTTTATATTTTTTTGTTGAAATTAAGTATAAACCTATAAATGTCAAAATTCCGTTCAATAACAATAATTCATAACCGATCTGATATCCCCCCAAAAGTTGTTTTGAATAAGTATTAATAAAATAACAACAAATTGGTGGAATGATACAAAATATCCAAACCCATTTATCGTACACTGCTCTTTTAGTAAGTATTCCGAATGCAAATAATCCAAGTAATGGACCATAAGTGTATCCTGCAACTGTAAATACGGCATTGATGACTGTATCATTATTAATTGCTTTAAAAACAACTATTACTATTAGCAATAATACCGCAAACCCAATATGAATAACATGCCTGGTATTTTTTTGTTTTACCGACTCTACAGTGGTGGTATCCATTCCCAATATATCAATACAAAAAGAGGTTGTAAGTGTTGTTAAAACGGAATCGGCGCTGGAAAAAGTTGCCGCTGTTATTCCGAGAATAAATACAACCGCAGCAAAAGTGCCTAAATGAGATAATGCCAAAATCGGAAATAACTGATCTGTTTTAGCAGGAATAGCTATTTGCATTGTTTCAGCGTATTCATACAACAATGCGCCCAGAGATACAAAAAACAAATTAATAAAAATCAATACAAAACTGAACCATAAAATATTTTTTTGCGCTTCAGGTAATGTGCGCATACTTAAATTTTTCTGCATCATATTCTGATCCAGACCTGTCATAACAATTGCAATTAATGCGCCGCTAATAAATTGTTTCCCGAAAAAATTTGCTGCATTAACATCCCACACAAATATTTTTGAATACTTACTGTTTGAAATAGTTGTTACCATTTCTGTAAAATTCAGATCCATTTTGTTGGCGATGGCAACTATGGATAATATCACCCCCAATAATAAAAATGAGGATTGAAGAGTATCTGTCCACACCAGTGTTTTAATTCCACCGCGATAAGTATACAATAGAATTAAAATGATCACCACTGTCACGGTAATTTCAAAAGGGATATTCCAATTATCGAAAATAAATAATTGCAATACGGTTGCCGAAATATATAAACGGAATGCTGCACCAATTAACCTCGAAAGAATAAAAAAGAAGGAACCTGTTTTTTGAGATGTGGATCCAAGTCGTTCCCCCAGATAAGTATAAATGGACGTCAGGTTCATTTTATAATAAAGTGGAAGTAAAACCTTTGCTATAAAGTAATATCCCAAAAGATATCCGAACACAATTTGCATGTAACCGAAATTCTGAGTCGCAACCGCGCCTGGCACCGAAACAAATGTTACACCGCTAAGGGAATCACCTATTAATCCAAAGGCAACAGCATACCAGGGTGAAGATTTATTTCCTAAATAATAAGCATTACTTCCCGCATTGCGCGAAGTGACCCATGAAATGAGAAACAGAAAAAGGAAATAAACGGATAATATAGTTACAAAAAACCAAGGCGACATAGATACAGTTAACCAGCGGTGAAAATTAGAGGTAAATTCTTACATTAAACGGCAAGATATAAACACCCTGAATAAGAAAATCTTGAAAGTTGGATTAAATATGAAAACTTTAGTGATTTTCTATTAAGGGTTCCCCCGAATAAGAAAATCTTGAAAGTTGAATATAATTGGAAAATTCTTGCGATTTTCTATTCAGGGTGCCACTTATTAAGAAAATCTAAGGAATCGAATTCAGTTGAAAAACATTGTAATTTTCAATAATTACACTTCGTATGGTTTTACAATTGGCAAACATGCAAACGGGGTGCAAATACTTGCACCCCGTCTTTATATTCTCCAACCATTAAATATTTTTATCTATGCTTTTTAGGTTTATTGATATGTTTTGGTCCCGGACAGCCTAAAATATCTTTAGTGCTTGTTCTGAAACCTTCTTCAATACCTTTAATTAAATTTCTGCTGAAGGTTACCCCAAACCACATATATAGATCGGTATTAGTTGGATCACCTCTCCAGTCGTTATTTTCATAATCGAATGGCTCACCAACCAAAAACTCACCGGTTCTGTTTGATAAATTATAGGCGTCTATACCATTTGCCTCTATCAATAAATTTCTATCGACATAGGTTTTACTAACATCATCCAGATAATCGGTGAAAGTCCAACGAGCTCCATATTCCAAGCCGAGGTTCCAACGTTCGGTAAGCGCCATTTTAAATCCTACCCCAAAAGGAACAGCAAATTCATAGAGGCGATATTTTTCGCGGAATGGAAAAATTTCCATGTCCTGACCTTCTGTTCCCAAAGGTTGAAGATCATACCATTCTCCCTCGTAATAAGCCTGCGGATTAAAATGAAATCCTGCGAGACCTGCGTAAACATAGGGTGCAAATCTCTTTTTAAATTCTACAGGGCGATATCCCCCAATATAATATTCGAATGTAAAAGCAACTTCTGTAACATCGGAAGTGAAACTCAAATTACGGGCTTTCAGGTTGGCGCGATCACTATTTTTGTCGGCAGCTGATATTGTGCCGCTGTATACGTTGAATTTAAGACCCATCTTATGGTCAATATTGTATTTGATGAATCCGCCATATGCAGGATGTGATTCCTTCATCACAACATAATCATGGGTCATATCACCATAATAGTTGGCAACACCACCCATTACGCCCACTTCAACATATGCCGATTGAGCTATAAGATTACTTGATATGAAAAGAAAACTGAGGAGTTTTAATATTTTCATCCTGTGGTATAATTGATTAATTAACAAAATTATCAATTTGTTTTCAAAAAATGTAATTCAACCCTAATATAACTTAAAAATGACGATAATATTGTGTGTGAGAGGTATTATAATTAACGGTTAAAAAGTTTTTTAGTGCCATAATTGCTCTTTTTAAAGCTTTTTCTAATACCCGGGCAATCTGCTTTCTTACGCGACTGGCGCAAACCCGGTTTTTTAAGGTTTTTACTTACCTTGTACTTTCCGCCATCCCAACCTTTAACAGCTATATTTCGGGAAAGTGTTACTCCCGAAAAAATATACCAGTCTTTATTAGTGTCATCACCGCGATATTTATGATCATCGCGCAGCACTTCTATATCACCGTTCATTTCGTCGGTTCTGTTGGAAAGCTGCCAGGCGATATCGCCATTTCCTTCCAGCAATATTTCCTTTGAAATGTATGTTGTGCTTACATCATCCAGATAATCAGTACTAGTTTTTCGATATCCCATTTCAATGCCGATATTCCAATCCTTGGTTATGGATCCCTTAAAACCTAATCCCATTGGCAAGGCATACTGGGTTAAACTGTATGGTTTTCTGTCGGGGTAATAACTGCTCCCTTGCCCTTCGGTTCCAAGTGGTTGAAGCTCATAATAAACACCATTGTATTTCGCCATTGGATTAAAATGATAAACGGCGAAACCGATAAAAACATAGGGTGATAGTATGTTCCACCGATAATTCGGATTGTATTTTTTTAGAAATAACTCCGCAAATACAGACGCCTCTTGAATGGGCGATTGAAAACTCAGATTTCGTTCCTGTTTCCATTGTTCTGTGGAATTATCATCATTTCCGGATATAAATCCCTGATAAACAGATGCTTTAAGTGCGAACCAATAATTGAGATTATATTTATAAAATGCACCTACCGAACCATGCGTTTCTTTAGGCACAAATGCAACGGGAGCAAGGTCTCCCTGATAGTTTCCAACTCCTCCGAACACCCCTAACTCTACATATTGCTGGGCGGTTGCAGTTTGTATATTTACAGCAAACACTAACAAGAATATAAAACGAAGCATGTACTTGAACATGATAAACGGTATTAAAGTCAATACAAATATGCACCATCTGCACAATTATATGGCCATAACAGGCAAAAATAGGGGGTTTGAGGGTCGGCGAGTTAAGTCACTTTTTAAACAATAACTGCGAAATTCTTCAATTGTGTCTATTTTTGCTGATACCTTATTCAATAATGAAATCTAAAAAACTATCCTTATTACTCGCACTCTTTGCAGGAAGCAGCGGTGCAGATCGTTTTTATTTGGGCCAAAACAACGCGGGATGGGCTACTCTGCTGGGTTTTTGGGCAGTATTACCGGCCCTTATTTATGCCATCATAAAATACAATATTTTTCCCAATTGGGAACCCTTCCTATTGACCCGCTTTGCCCTACCTATAGTGTTTCATTTATATGCAGGAGGACGATATCTGGTGATGAATGACACTCAATTCAAGTCACAGGATGTCTCAAAAAGTAAAACTTTTCTGCTTACTGCAGTCGCTTTGCTAGTTTCATTTCTACTGATAATTGGTGGAAATAAACTATTGAGTTCCGCTCAGATCATCGATATCACAAAAGTGGATGCTGAGGTAAACATATCTGCTGAAGAAATGTCGGGAGAGTATCGCACAGATGAAGAGGCATATAGAAAGAAATATGACAATAAGGTTTTGCAAATTGAAGGAACAGTTACAGAACTGGGAAACGATTTTGAACAGGGTCAGTACTTTGCCCTTCGGGGATTGAACAACGACCCATTTGGAATTAAATGTTATTTTGTGGAGCAGAATAGTGCCGATGCTCAACTCGTAAAAATTGGTGATGCAGTGGTGATAAAAGGTGTCGGAAGCGGAAACAAACTGGAAAATTGCAAATTGGTCTCCGTAAATGGCAAAAAGATTTAATTAAATAAACCTCTAAATACAGAATTTTGAATCTACCTTCCAAATGGATGGAACAAGCCGTGAATGAGTTTGCCAAACTTCCGGGAATTGGCAAAAAAACTGCATTGCGTTTAGTATTGCATTTGCTCAATCAGAAACCGGAAGAAGTAAAATTATTTACGGAATCTATTCAACATTTAAAATCTGAGATTCGTTTTTGTAAAAACTGTTTCAATATCGCTGATGATCAAAATGAACTTTGTTCCATTTGCAAAAATCCGAAAAGAGACCATTCCACCATTTGTGTAATTGAAGGATTACGCGATCTTATCGCAATTGAAAATACAAATCAATATAATGGCGAATATCATATATTAGGAGGTGTAATTTCGCCGATAGAAGGTATTGGCCCGGAACAATTACATCTCGACGAATTGATACATAAAACAGAAACGGGAAATTACCGCGAAGTTATCATGGCACTCAATCCTACCATTGAAGGTGATACCACCATTTATTATATTACAAAAAAAATTCTTGATAAACAGATCAAAGTTACTACTATTGCACGGGGAATTTCCTTTGGTGGCGAATTGGAATATACCGATGAAGTTACCCTTGGCCGTTCATTAACCACACGTCGTCCTTTTGAAAATTATATGCATAAAAACGAATGATCAAACTCAGTGTAATAATTGTTAATTACAATGTTAAGTATTTTCTTGAACAGGCCATTCAATCTGTAATAAAGGCCTGTGAAAATATAGAAACAGAAATTATTGTGGTTGATAATAATTCCGTTGATGGCAGTGTGGAATTTATTGAATCCAAATTTATCGGTGCAAGAAAAGATCTGAAACCCGAAATTAAAATAATAGCAAACAAACAAAATACGGGATTCGCCAAAGCAAATAATCAGGGATTACAGATCGCAAAAGGGAAATATATTTTATTATTAAATCCGGATACCGTAGTGGAAGAAGACACTTTTGAAAAATGTCTTTCTTTTATGGATGCACACGCTGATGCAGGGGCTTTAGGGGTGAAAATGATAGATGGCAAGGGGATATTTCTTCCCGAAAGCAAAAGGGCATTCCCGAGTCCTGAAGTTGCATTCTACAAGGCCTTTGGTTTAGCAGCATTGTTTCCGAGGTCCAAAGTCTTTGGCAAATATCATCTTGGTTATATTGGAGAAAATGAGACGTGTGAAGTGGATGTACTTGCAGGGGCATTTATGCTTTTGCGAAAAGATGTATTGGATAAAATAGGATTTTTGGATGAAGATTTTTTCATGTATGGAGAAGATATTGATCTGAGTTACCGCATTGTAAAAGCCGGATATAAAAATTATTATTTTCCGGAAACCAGGATCATACATTACAAAGGCGAAAGCACCAAAAAAGCTAGTTTTAATTATGTGAAAATGTTTTATAATGCAATGAAAATATTTGCAAATAAACATTTTTCAGGTCGACGGGCAGGAATATTTGTAATGTTGTTAAATATTGCTATTTATTTCCGAGCATTAATTGCGGGCATAGTCCGTTTATTTAAAAAAATTGCCATTCCATTTCTCGATGCCATTATTATTTTCGGAGGATTGGTACTGATAAAAGAATATTGGGAATATTATGTTAAATATATAGAGGGAGGTGAATATCCGATACAGTATTTACTCGTAAATGCACCATTATATTGTTTAATATGGATTTTATCTATTTATATAAGTGGCGGTTACGATCGGACCACTAATATTACAAAAATTGTGCGCGGTATATTTTGGGGTACACTTGTGATTGCAGCGGTGTATGGTTTCTTTCCCGAACAGTATCGTTTTTCCAGAGGTATGATCATTGCGGGTGCGGCCTACAGTGTTTTTGTTTTATTGTTATACCGGTCGTTCATTCATTTTGTTAAATACCGCAATTTCAGATTTGGCGAAGAACCGGATAAAAAAATATTGATCATCGGAAATAGTGAAGAAACTAAAAGAGCGCATCAATTGCTCAACCAATTGCAATTGGGAAATCAGATAGTTGGATATGTAACAATGGAAAAAAATTCCAAAAATGAAGACCTTGTTTTGGGATCTGTGGAATCGTTAAAAGAACTTACTTCTGTTTATAAAGCCAACGAATTGATATTTTGTGCTAAAGATATCAGCAGTCAGGAGATCATAAACTGGATGGTGGCACTCGGGCAAAATATCGACTACAAAATAATTCCGGATCAAAGTTTAAGTATTATCGGAAGCAATTCCAAAAATACTGCAGGAGATATTTATACGGTTGACATTAAACTAAAAATAAGTTTGCCGGAACAACGGAGGGCAAAAAGATTTACCGATATATTTTTGTCATTTGTATTTTTAATCGCATCACCCATTTTAGTATTTTTCGTGAAAAACAAAGTTGGATTTTTCAGAAATATATTTTTAGTGATAAAAGGTAAAAATTCATGGGTAGGTTATTACCGAAAAAGTGGTGCCGCTGATTCTTCCGAAGTAAACGCAAATACTTCTGCTTTGCCAGCAATTAAACCCGGTGTTTTACACCCACTTCCGAACTTTGATACCGATCGCGAAAATGAGCTTATGATAGCGAGGATCAATTTTATTTATGCTAAAGATTATCGCGTATCCGATGATCTGGAAATAATTATTTCTGCTCTCCCAAAACTGGGTGATAAGGCACCTTTATTTTAACAGTTTTTCCTCTACTTTTTGTTGCAACCAACCAAGATCTGCTACCTGTTTTGTTTCCTCGATCTTTTCTTTCAATTCGTTTAATTTTGATTTATCGCGTTTAGTAAGCCGCGATAATTTATCAATATATTTTAAAAAGTTTGTATACAACACTTTCACATTTTCACTTAAGGTTTTATTTCTTCTTAAATACACTTTGAAAGCCTCAATGGCACTTTGCATCGGATCCCACTCATCCATTTGATAATATATTTTGATCAGCATTGTGCGGCTATCCAGCGCATAAAATATATCCGTGAACTCTACCTGATTTATCAACTTTAAGGCCTCCCCATATTGTCCTTTAAAAAATAATAAATACCCCATATTATAGTTGAAGGCATTTATCCTGAATTTTTCATTCAATTTATTTTTATAACTTTTAATAAATTGTTCTGTCCATTCAAACTCACCGGCCCGGAGAGCTGCTATTACAATATTTTTATAGGTCCATGGAGATAAGTATCCATCTACCATTAATAGGTTTTTTTCCAGTGCTTGTTTGGAAAGATTAAAATACTCGCGCAGATAGGCCTTATTTCCTGCATTTATTTTGCGTATGGTATAGTTTTGTGCGTAGGCATAAATATCCTTTGCTTCATCCAATGGAAATTTATCGGTATGTTCTTCGAGTAGTTTTTTTAATTTACCAAAATGTTCGTCATTGTCATTTTCCACAAAGGTCATTAATATCTGATAGTAGATAGTAATGGATGGATAATCATCATAACTGTGTTCTCTTAAATGATCAGAAATTTCCTTTAATAAACGCACCTCATAATCCGTGGCCACCAATTTCTGCCGGTTGATCAATTCGCAGGAATATTTTAATTTGGTAGCAATATAAAATAAGTCGAGAAAATCTGTAGCCTTTTGTAAACTCGCATCATAAGCCCTCTTTTTTTGGCGATCGAAAAAAAGATTTAATTCACTCTGCAATAAATATTCCTTATAAAAATATGGAGCATTTCGATACGGATCCTTTTCTAAAAAATCTTTTGCTGTTCGCAAGGTCTGATCAAAAAGTTTGTCGTTCTCCCATTTATTGTATACCCTTAAAATATTACAATATCCCTCCAACTCATTCGCGAAATAGGAATTGTATTTTATAAAACCCTCAACGTGATCCACAATATCACTCATCAGATAACCGAGTTTCTTTTCTGTGATCTGCAATCCCGGAATTCCCTTTTTTATCAGCTTCTCCTTATCAACCTTTTTAACTTCAAATTCAGGGGCGTATTTTTTGATATGGTTGTAAAAAAGGAGCAGGTCATTATCCTTGTTAAAAAAGGGAGAAGCTAGGTAATCAGAAAATTTATTCAATTCCTTGGTACTGAAATTCCGCAACATGTCTATCATCTTACTCTTATACATAACTTATTTTTATATATCACGGGTGAAAATACCACCTTTTTATCGGAAAATCGTTAAAATGTGAACAAATTGCAATTGCATTGAAATGCATTAACTAATTGAAAATCAATTAATTAATATAAATATGATGAGTAGAATCATGTTTTTTTTGTTAAAAACAGTTCGGAAAAGCATGGAAACCATAAGATATTGTATTTTTAGATTGGTCATATCCGCCTTTACTTTACATTGACAAAATACTCAAACTCAATATATATGCAGTTTATTTCGGAACTCTTTAATAGATTAAAGCCACTTTATGCTGCTGTAATAGTGTTGTTCGCCAATTCAATGCTTACAGCCCAAACTATACCGATCACAGTTGATGATACTATCAGACTGTGTGAAGGCACAGCTTTTACCATCGACGTATTACTAAACGATACAAATGATGCAGGGGAAGTTCTTGAGGTTGATATCCTGGCTGGCCCATCCAGTCCACTTATCGACTATGATGATGAATTATTACCGGAAGGCACTTACGACATTTTTGTAGATGCCGGCTTTATTGGTGAGGATGTTATGGTTTATGAGGTTTGTGGCGAGGATGATGAACTTTGTGCCATTGGTTTGATCGTAATTATTGTAGCCGGAGCTGATAATTGTGTTTGGCCTGGTGATGCCAACGTGGACAGTATCTGTAATTACCTCGATCTGTTGCCAATTGGTGTGTATTTCGGTAATAATGGCCCAACCCGTTACGATATCGATGGTACCTGGGAAGAATCTTATTGTGATGAATGGGAAGATCTTGTAGAATATTATATAGCTCCCAATGCAAAATTTGCCGATTGTAATGGCGATGGCTATATAGATGCATCAGATACCCTTGTTATCGTTAGTAATTATGGTCAAACGCACGGCGATTATATTCCGGAAGCTTTTATCGGAGGACCGGATGATCCAATTCTTGGTGTAGATTTCTTTTCTGATACCATTGAAGCGGGAAGTGAAATAATTATACCTCTTCTATTAGGAACAGATGATACACCTGCTTCCAATATTTATGGTTTGGCATTCGAATTTGATTATGATGAAACATTAATAGATGCTTCCAGTGTAAAAGTAACTTTTAATTCAGGCTGGCTCGGAACTCCCGGTACTGATCTGATTTCCATTCAAAGTAACGACACTATAAATGGAATTATAAGTGTTTCCGTAACCAGAATTAATCAGATATCAAGATCAGGCAGCGGCCATGTTGGTGAAGTGAGTTTTGTAATGGAAGATAATATTGCAGGTAAACTTACCAATCAAATTTCTTCTCCTGTAAATTTCTGTATCAGTTTTCCTCAAACAATAAATAATTTCGGAGTACCAGTTAATATTAATCCTATTTGCGATTCTATTATTGTATTCCAGATAACTGATGGAATTGAAAATTATTTGCAGAATAATTCTTATGTATATCCTAATCCTGCTGATGAAATGGTAAATGTTTTATTGGGGGAAAAAATTACAGGAACTTGTATTGTGCAAAATATGTTCGGACAAACCGTTGAAATGGAACAGATAAATAATTCAGAAAAAGTTACATTTTCTACTAAAGATTTCGCAGCCGGAACTTATACAATAACCATTCAAACAGAAAAAACTGTATTTACTAAAAAAATAATCTTACAACATTAATTAATAATAAAACACCACAAAACTTTCCTCAACATTAATAAAGAAATATGAAAAAAATTTTAACTCCAATTTTTATTCTGCTCCTCAGCAGCACAAGTTTAATGGCATCACTTCCTGATTGCCATGCCGATTTTGACTTCACCGTTGTTGGTGCAACAGTAGATTTCGCAGATGACAGCGAGTCGGAAACCGGTGATATAAGTTATGCATGGACCTTTGGTGATGGCAGTACTTCCACCGAAGCAAATCCAACCCATATTTATGCAGAACCCGGTACTTATACAGTTTGTCTGGTAATAGAAACCACAGGCGGATGTAGCGACGATAAATGTGAAATTATTGTAATTGGCGGAGGTGTATTTTGTGCTGCAGGATTTGAATATGTGGTAACAGGTTTAACAACTACTTTTGAAGACGGATCTGAATCCGCTCCGGGAGATATTGTCAGTTATTCCTGGAGTTTTGGTGATGGAGGTACTTCTACTTTTATTAATCCTACACATACTTATGCTTCTGAAGGAACATATAATGTTTGTTTAAGTATTGTTACATCCGATGGTTGTGAAGATGTTACTTGTTTTCCTGTTACCATTGGTGGTGGCGGAGCAGAGTGTGAAGCGAATTTTGAATTTAATACAGATGGATTAACTGCAACATTTGATGATATTACTGTTGGTGATGTTACAAGTTGGTTATGGACATTTGGTGATGGTACGGAATCAACAGAAGAAAATCCAACGCATACATATGCAACTATCGGAACATATAATGTTTGTTTAATTGTTACAACTGCCGATGGCTGTATTGCAGATATTTGTATGACAGTTGTTGTAGAAGATGGAGGAGGAATTGAATGTGATGTTAATTTTGATTATGAAGCAGATGGACTTACCATTTATTTTAATAGTAATACCGACCCTGGTCCGGGAGATGTTGATGCCTATGTTTGGAATTTTGGAGATGGAACATTTGGTGATGGAGAAAATCCAATTCATACTTATTCCGAACCCGGAATTTATACGGTATGTGTTACCGTTTACTTTTTCGGTGGATGTGTTTCAGAATTTTGTTATGAAGTGTATGTTGGTGAAATATTAGAATGCACTGCCATGTATGAAGTAACTTCCATGGATAGTGGCAATGTACATTTTTACGGTTGGGTTGAACCCACTGCAGACCTTGTAACATATGTTTGGGATTTTGGTGATGGAACTACATTTACAGAAACCACTGCAGGAACTCCTTCTGATCCATGGCATACTTATACTGAACCTGGAGTTTATCTTGTTTGTGTTACGATAGAAACCGGAGCTGGTTGTGTGGATGAATATTGCAGTGAAATAGTAATAGAAGATGGCGCCGATTGTTTATCTCATTTTGAATTCAACACAGATGGATTGGATGCCAATTTTTATGAAACTGCAACCGGTGATGTAGTAGAATATTTCTGGGACTTTGGTGATGGAGAAACATCAGATGAAGCAAACCCTGATCATAATTATGACGACCCCGGTATATATAATGTTTGTTTAACAATTAATACAATTACAGGTTGCACAGATATGTATTGCCATATTGTTGAAGTGTCGGAAGGTGGAGGAGATTGTGAATCTGATTATGAATTTACTGATATCGGATTAATGGTTAGTTTTTTTGAAACTGCCGATGGTGGTGGTGAAGACATCACATCTTATTTTTGGAGTTTTGGTGATGGAACATTTTCTGATGATGCAAATCCTACACATACTTATACAGAAGAAGGTGGATATTTAGTTTGTTTAACAATAACCACAGCTGATGGGTGTACTTCAACATTCTGTGATGAAATAAATGTAGAAGAAGGTGGTGCGGGAGATTGTGAGGCATCATTTGTTATTACATCTTTAGAATTAACTCCGGATGGTTGGCTTGCAACATTTGATAATACTTCCGTTGCAGGTGCCGATATCGTTTCTGTGATATGGTATTTTGGTGATGGCACCACTGCAACTACTTATGATGCAGAACATCTTTATTTAGAACCCGGAGAAGACTATGTAATTTGTATCGTAATTACAACTGCCGATGGTTGTGTTTCCGAATTCTGCGATGAATTTCTTATTGGTGGAGATGGTGGCGAATGTGAGGCTGATTTTGATTGGGATGATGATGGTTTAACTGTTGATTTTACAGAAGATGCCGATGGTGCCGGAGCTGATATTATTAGTTATATCTGGACATTTGATGATGGCACCGGCGACTATGGAGCTGAGGTTACGCATACTTATGATATTTCCGGTGAATACGAAGTTTGTCTCACCATTATTACTTCCGATAGTTGTATTGATACACATTGCGAAGAGGTGGATGTGGAAGGAATTCCTGCACCTTGCACAGCAGGTTTCGAAATTGAAAGTTTTGAAGAAACTCCTGATGGATGGGTAATTGTTTTCACAAATACTTCTGAAGGTACCGGACCGGGATCAGAAAATTATCATTGGTATTTTGGAGATGGTGGTGTAAGTGAAGCAATTAATCCTGATCACTTATATGAAACTCCTGGTATTTATACAATTTGTGTAACAATTGGTGAAGATGGTGCAGATTGTTTTGATGAATATTGTGAAGAAATATTTATTGGTGGCGATGATGATTGTGCAAATCTGGATCTGATCGATTCCACTTACGAATGTATCGAAATTTACGAACCGGTTTGTGGTTGCGATGGAGTTACTTATAGCAATTCTTGTTTTGCTGAATATTACGGAGGAGTTCTTTTCTGGTCGGAAGGTGCATGTGATGGAACTGCAATTGAAGAAGAAAATATTTTCGGATTTGTTCAGCTATCGCCTAACCCTGCTCAAAATGAAGTGCAATTAAAATACACTTTACAATCAAATGCAGATGTTCGGATTTATGTTATGAATATGGTGGGGCAACAATTAAACGAATTAATAAATAAACCGATGGTTGCAGGAAGTTATAATTTACAATTTAATACAACCGATCTTGCCTCAGGAATTTATTTAATAAATATTGTTGCAGGAAACGAACAATCGGTTCAGAAATTAGTGATATCCAAATAGTAGTTTATATTTTAAAAAAAAGGTGATCTCGTTGTGAGGTCACCTTTTTTTTTAAAAGTTGAAGTTCTGAGTTCTGAGTTCTGGGTTCTGAGTTCTGGGTTCTGGGTTCTGGGTTCTGAGTTCTGGGTTCTGAGTTCTGGGTTCTGAGTTCTGGGTTCTGGGTTCTGAGTTTACTCACTTCTATTCACCACTCACTTCTAACCTATTGTCAATAGTCAATAGTGAGGAGTAAAATCTTTCGGCTATCGAGATCCTACTCATTACTCATAACTCATTACTCATTTTATGAATTGTAAGTAAAGTTCAATTCGCAGCAATATGCTCCAATGTTACAAACTGCCAACTGCCCACGGGCCCCCAACCCCATAGGGGAGCTTGCATTTTCGTTCTCATATAAATTTGATTTTCAATTCGAAGCATTAGGTACCAATGTTACAAACTGCCAACTGCTACTGCGACTGCCCACTAGCTCAATGATCATCATCCTTAAACGTCCCCTTATCCTCCCCTTTCTTAAATGCATTATCCAGCTCTTCCATTTCTTTTAATTCTTCTGCTGTCCATGCGCGAACTTCAATTCCGGTGAGATTTGGTTTGCCGGCATTTATCCATGCTGTTAAATAAAAACTACCTAAGGTAATTATCGATTCACGCATTCTTCGCTCTACCATATTGTCGAGCATATCGTTATATTTTTCGGTGTACTCTTTTGAATAAACACGAACTGTGGATGCGCCGCGAGTTTCATAACTATATTTTTGGTCGGATGGAAATTCTGCATTTAATTGTTTTTCCATTCCTAAAACAGAATCTACCATGCTGTGACTTTTTAAAACAATTTCCCAAACCTTAGCATTTATATCGGGAATAAATTCTGCTTTACCGGTTAAATAATCAAAATTCTCCCCCATCATTTCCGGAATTCTCGATTCCCAAAATCCGTGAATTCCAACCTGATTTGTTTTTTGTCCGTTATAGTTTTCTGTGCAATGCAAAGGCACATGAACATCACCAACATAATGTCCGAGATCGGCAGAAGTTTTTAAAATATAATTTATGTCTTTATCCTGAAATGCTTTTGTTAAACGAAACATCATTCTTTCAATATGCCAGGGAACTATTCCATATGCATTTAAACTATCCTCCGAAAATTTTACAACAGCATCATTCCATTTACGCGGAATTGCAGGAAAAGGAGATTCTCCGTAGTGATCAACATCTATATAATGTCGAGGTGCCTCTTCCTTGAATGCATATCTCCTTTTATCCGGATCCACAGCATGTTCAGTGATATATTCGATATACGGTTTATAAAATCCAAACAGGTCTTCCGGCAATGTATACAATGCCATTTTATTAATGCGCTGATGCCCCCAAAATCCCCACGGCGTTGGAGCGGCGGCAAAGGTTACGATCACTGAAAGTAAAAGGGATAAACAGAGTATTTTTTTCATGATTGTTTTTTGACGTAACAAGGTTAATAATTTTTTTTCGAAGTTCGAAGTTCTGGGTTCTGAGTTCTGGGTTCTGGGTTCTGGGTTCTGGGTTCTGGGTTCTGGGTTCTGGGTTCTGGGTTCTGGGTTCTGGGTTCTGGGTTCTGGGTTCTGAGTTCTGGGTTCTGAGTTTACTGCGGAGGATAATTTTTCTATGCATCAAACTGTGAATGCGAATGATGAAAGAGTTTAAATGGTTGAAATAGTTTACTTCGGAGAATGATTTATCAATGTTAAAAACTGTGACTGAGACTGAGACTGCGACTTGTTAAAGGGGTTGAAATAATTTGGTTCGGAGGATAGTATATCAATGTTACAAACTGCCAACTGCCACTGCCAACTGCCACTGCCAACTGCCACTGCCAACTGCCACTGCACACTGTCGACTATTACTACTGACATTCTACTGACATCAACCTATTCCTCATTCAGCGCACCAACAATAATCTCACACGCATCACTAATTTCTTCATCCGAAATTATCAGCGGCGGAGCTATACGCAGACAATCGGAAGCAAACAAAAACCAATCTACCAATAATCCCTTTTCGATTAATTTTTTATTTAATTGTAGATTATAATCTGAGCTATCAAATTGTATTGCGAAGAGTAATCCGCAATTGCGAATGGATTGAATTTTTGGATGGATTAATTTTTCTTTAAATAATTGTGCCTTTTTTTCTACCTGATCTATTAGATTGAAATTCAATAATACATGCGCCGCTGCTACTCCGGCTGCGCAACATACCGGATGGCCTCCGAAGGTTGTAATGTGGCCGAGAAATGGATTTTCGGTGAACACCTGCATTATTTCACGTGATGAAATAAATGCTCCGAGTGGCATTCCTCCTCCTACTGCTTTTCCAAGAATTAATACATCTGGAATGATATTAAATTTTTGAAAGGCAAATAAATTTCCTGTTCTTCCGAAACCTGTCTGACATTCATCAAACATTAATAATGCTCCAACCTCCGAACATTTTTTTCTTATGGCAGACAAATAGTTTTCTTCCGGTAAAATCACACCAGCTTCTGCCTGAATGGGTTCTATTAAAACACAGGCAGTTTTTTCTGTAATAAATTTAATATCCTCAAAATTATTATAAGTCAATATTCTATTATCCGGAATTAAAGGGCGAAATGCATTTTTTCTTTCTTCGGTATTTCCAGCACTTAAAGCACCCATGGTACTTCCATGATAGGAATTTTTAAAAGAAATAACTTCCGTTCTACCGCTATATCTTTTCGCCAATTTAATTGCACCTTCCACCGCCTCGCTCCCCGAATTTGTAAAATAAACGGAACTCAAATTTTCCGGTAAATGATCTGACAACCACTTGGCATATTTAACTTGCGGCGACTCCACAAATTCTCCATACACCATTACATGCATGTATTTATCGAGTTGTGATGTTATCGCCTCCTTAACTTTTTTATTATTGTGTCCGATATTACTCACAGCAATTCCGGAAATAAGATCGAGATATTTTTTTCCATCCACATCATACAACCAACATCCATCCGCACGATCAATTTCCAACATTAATGGAGTATTGCTTGTTTGAGCGACATGGTTTAAAAAAAGATTTCGCATAAAACAAAGGTAATGTACCAATGAGAGAATGTACCAATGTACCGATGAACAGCCGCATAGTGCTCGGGAGGAAAATTTTTGCTCCGGGGGAAAAGAATTAGCCAATTAGCAAATTAGCAAATGGAACAGCCGAGCACTGCTGGGGAAGGAAGTTTTTGCTTCGGGGGAAAGAATAATTAGCCAATTAGCAAATTAGCAAATGGAACAGCCGCGTACTGCTGTAGAGGAAAGTTTTTACTCCGAGGAAAAATAATTAGCAAATTAGTTAATTAGCAAATGGAACAGCCGCGTACTGCTGGGGAGGAAAATTATTGCTTCATGGGAAAAGGAATTCAACAATTAGCAGATTAGCAAATTGAAAGTCAATAACTAATGAGAAGGAAAATTATTGCTTTGGAATTAAATACGGAATGTTTAAAAGTATATCAAGTTTTCAGGTTTACTGAAGTCTGGCTGTTCATCGGTACATTGGTACATCATCACATCGGTACATTCTCTACGCCCAAACCTTAGTTCCTTCGGTGCAATTCTTACAAATATCAATTTCCCCTCTTCCTTTAAGTAAAGCTGTTCTGAATTTATGATATTTTCCGCCTTGCCACAGATGTTTAAATGTAGTGTCTTTAAGATCGCCGAGTTGGTGGGTGGCGTCTTTGTCGAAACAACAGGGAACTACCGTTCCGTCCCAGGTAATTACGCAGGAGTGCCATAATTTCCAGCAGTGATTCGACATTTTATTTTTAATGGAATAAGTGCCATTATTATTTTGCTGATAACGGGAATAATAATCAATGGTAGGAATTAAATTAGAGCCATTCTCGTAGTCGTAAATTTGTGCAGTTTTAAATGCAACTTCATCCACCCCAATTTCTTTTCCTAATTTTTTAACGTCTTCAATTTGATGTTGATTTGGTTTTACAACAAGAAATTGAAATATAACAAAAGGTGTACTCGATTTTAATTCTTTTTTCCATTTCACAATATTGCGCGCACCTTCCAAAACCTTTTCGAGTTTTCCTCCTATACGATATTGTTCATAGGTATCTTGTGTAGTACCGTCAATGGAAATTATTAATCGGTCCAATCCGCTTTCAATTGTTTTTTTTGCATTTGCATCATTCAAATAATGTGCATTGGTGGAAGTGGCTGTATATATTTTTTTATCGTTTGCGTACTTCACCATATCCAGAAAATCAGGATTGAGATAGGGTTCGCCCTGAAAATAAAAAATGAGATAGGTAAGATCTTTACCAACTTCATCCATTGTCTCCTTAAAAAAATCTTTTTGCAACATTCCGGTAGGACGGGTAAATGAACGCAAACCACTTGGGCATTCCGGACATCTTAAATTACAGGAAGTAGTTGGTTCAAACGATAAAGAAATTGGCAAACCCCACTGCACAGGTTTTTTGCTCCACATGCTATAATAATAACTCGATATCACCTTACTCATATTCCAAATTCTCCGCGGGGTGAGTTTAGAGGCGTAATTGAGTGAATCGGTTATACTAAATGGCATAATTTATTTATTTGCGGACGGTCCGCGTAATTTATCTGAAAATCCTTCCAGCGACTGAAAGTTTTTTAATTCAAGTTGACATTTTCTTTTTTCGGTACTGCTGATTTCGTAACAATAATCGAGGATCTGATTAAAGGATTGTGGAATAGCAACTGATCTTTTAAGTGTGCTTCTTTCATGATCGCCTTCGAACCAAAACATTTGCATGGTCTGACAATAATTACATTTTACCGGCCAATTTTTTTGAGCCATCAATTCTGCATTCATTTCTTTCACCATAGCCATTAAAATTTTAAATTCATCGGGATCCGTTTGAAAACAATACACACTGGAATCCAAACTGCTGATCATAAATTGAAAACTTGTACTCTTTTCCATGATGCGAAAAGAAACCACGTTAAAATTTCCATCAAAGAACATGAAATCAATAAACCGTTCATTATATTGTCGGAATACAATTGGAGGGCCAACTAAAGTATCTTCTCCAATAATTTTGATAGTATCCTCTCCTATTGTTTTTGTTTGCCCGAAAACAATTCCCGAAGCAAAGAGCGAAATAAAAAATACGGATGAAATAAATTTCTTCATTATAATTTATAAATGTTCAAATTGTTTTAAGAATCGCAAATCATTTTCTGAAAATAATCTGATATCATTAATTCTGTATTTTAAAATTGCCATACGTTCCAATCCGAAACCGAATGCAAAACCTGTATACTTTTCGCTGTCAATTTTACAATTTTCCAAAACCACAGGATCTACCATTCCGCAACCTCCAATTTCCACCCAGCCCGTTTGTTTACAAATTGCGCATCCTTTTCCACCACATACGAAACAGCTAACATCCATTTCGGCACTAGGTTCCGTAAAAGGAAAATAACTTGGACGTAAACGTATTTTAGTATCAGCGCCGTATAATTCCTGCGCCAGATACAAAAGAGTTTGTTTCATATCGGCAAAGGTTACTCCTTCATCAATATACAATAATTCGATCTGATGAAAGGTGCAATGTGCACGTGCAGATATTGTTTCGTTGCGATAGGTTCTGCCAAGTGCAACTATTCTGATAGGAGGTTTTTGTTCCTCCATAACACGGATCTGAACATTGGAGGTATGCGTTCTTAATAATATCGCAGGATTGGTCTGCACATAAAAAGTATCCTGCATGTCGCGAGCGGGATGGTCTTCCGGCATTCCTAATGCGGTGAAATTATGCCAGTCGTCTTCTATTTCAGGACCTTCCACAACAGAATATCCAATTCTGGTAAAAATATTTACCAACTCCTCTCTTATTATAGTAAGTGGATGTCTTGAACCCGGATTTTTAGTTGCAACGGGTAGTGAAATATCTATTTCAGCAGATTTATTATTACCTGCTTTTTTGTATTTTCCTTCTAATTCTGCAAATCTATTTTCAGCCAGTTGTTTAAGTTCGTTTACTCTCTGGCCAAATTCTTTTTTTAATTCATTGGGAACATTTTTGATCTCGGAAAAAACATCCTTCAAAACATTTTTTGTCCCTAAAAACCGTATCCTGAATGCTTCAAGTTCTGCTGCATTGTTTACGGCAGATCCCTCCACTTCTTTTTTTAACTCCTGAATGTTATCAAATTGGTTCTGCATAGGTTCCATGCGGCCAAAATTACAAAATAAAAAGGGCGGCAAAAATTTGCCGCCCTTGTATAATTTATTGATGGATATTTATTCTATCACAAACTTCTCAGAATAAGAAGATTTGCCATTGCTGATAACAACAAAATAGAATCCTGCTTCTAAATTAGCAACATTCATTTCTATCATGTTTTCACCTGCAACCACAGAATTTGAAGTATTAACAACCTGTTTGCCAAGAATATCAAACACCTGCACTCCAACATTCATATCTTCCTGAACGCTGTAGTAATCAACAGTAACGATATCACCTGAAGCCGGATTTGGGAATACAGAAACGATAGAGTTATCGTATTCATCCATTTCCACATAACTTCCGTCTGTTCTCCAGTTTGAAGAGCTTGTAGAAATTAAAAGATCATAACAGTCACCAGCGCTGAATGCACCGTCCCAACCATATACTTTAACATAACGGGTTCCTGCCTGAGTAGTATTCCAAATGATTGTCTCACTTGTTGTGCCACCATTTTCAGAAATACCTTTCTGAGCAACAGATTGGTTATATAATCTCACATCATAATCAGCAGGCAATGAAGTCAAACTGATTTTGATTTTTGTATTGGAACCAGTGGTTGTAAATTTAAACCAGTCTGCATCTGTTGAAGTTGCAATTAACTCAAGATATGTAGTTCCAGCAGTTAATGTAGCAGCTGTTCCTGAAGTATTATTTGGCTCATAATTATCAACACAAGCACCACCACCACCGGTAGTAGTAAATGTAGTAGATGAAGTAAATGCACTTGTTCCTGCAGCACAAACAGTTTGAACCTGCCATTCGTAAGCTGTTGCAGCTGTTAAGCCGGTAACTGCTTTAGAAGTAGTTGCTGAAGTTGTATTTGTCCAGGTTGCACCTGCAGTTGTTTTATAACGAACGTTATAACTAGTTGCACCTGCTGCTGCTGTCCAATTGAAAGTAGCGCTTGTAGTAGCAACCAAAGTTGTATTCATTCCGGTTGGAGCATTACAAGTTCCTCCACCGCCGCCGCCGCAGCCATTAGATGTTAAAAGGGCAGCACGTGATCCACCAACTGCAAATAAAGCCTGAGCTCTGGTTTTTTGACCTGCAGTAAATAGGTTCATACAACCATCATCGGTGTAATCCATGTAGTTTTGATACATATCACCGTTTGGTCCGTTAGTACAAGAGATACGAATTGCTCCGTTAGGGCAACCATAAGTTTCGTCTGCCTGATTTGGAGTATCAGCACAAAGATCTGATCCACCGCAACCTGTACCATCGTCACCCCAAATATGATATAAATTCAGCCAGTGACCAACTTCGTGGGTAGCTGTGCGTCCAAGATCGTATGGAGCAGAACCTGCGCCACCAACACCAAAATAAACGTAATCTATAACAACACCATCAGTTGAAGCGGAGCCACCAGGAAATTGAGCATAACCCAATAAACCACCTGAAAGGTCGCAAACCCATAAATTGAGATATTTGTTCCTATCCCAAATGGTATGACCATAAGTTCCAAATTTCATATCATCACCAGTGCTGAATGATGTTTTAGAAGTGCTTGTTCTGGTAATACCAGTGGTTGGGTTACCACTAGGATCAAGTGTAGCGAGGCAGAAATTAATTTCACAGTCAGCAGCAACACCGGCAAAATAACCAGGAGTTTCACCAACATCTGAATTTAATCTTCTGAAGTCATCATTTAATACATCCAATTGATTGTAAACCTGAGCATCTGAAATGTTTTCAGAAGCAATATTGTACACAATATGTACAACAACCGGAATAGTAACTACAGCTCTTTCACCGCTGTTTGCTTCAGTAGCAATGTAGTTTTGGGTAAACTGCTCAATAGCCTCGCGATTAGCTGCATAAAACGGATCTTCTGCCCTTAGTCTGGCATCAACATCCATAGTTGAGCAACTACGTTGCGGTGCTTGCGCAATCACCAATCCTCCCAATAAAAATGAAAGGGTTGTGAAAAGTAACGATTTTTTCAACATTTGAATTAAAAATTTAGGGTTAAATAAAATTAATATCTAAAACAGCGTGTTATGTTTAGACTAGGGTCACATATATTAACATGATGCGGGAATGAACAATAGATGCGTCGTGTCAATTATTGGTTGCGTAAAATTAACTTAATTTTTCAAATACAAACATAATTTTCAAATCTTTGGATTATGCCAAACGGGTGTTTGTCACTCAATCATGCTTAAAACCACCAATTATTAGCTTAAAATTGCCCTGAAACATAATAATGGCGGCAATTTAGATCTTATTTAAATTATTTTTGAATGTCATGAATAGCTCCTTTTTCAACAATTTGCCATGTATGCAAAGGATTGAATATCAATATTTCAATAATTATAAAAAAATTAACAAAAGTGACTAATTACTGAATAAAATGTAAAAGATATTCTATTCTGAAATGCACTAATTCAAACGTATGCTAATTTTGTGGGGTGGAAAAAATTTTGAAGAATTTATTAACAGACCGGATTTTGGTGCTGGACGGGGCAATGGGCACCATGATTCAGCGGTATAAATTGAGCGAGGAAGACTTTAGAGGTCAGCAATTTAAGGAACATAACTATGATCTGAGGGGCAATAATGATATACTTTCTCTTACACAGCCACAAATAATTAAAGAAATTCACAGGCAATATCTGGAAGCAGGTGCCGATATTATAGAAACGAATACATTTAGCGGAACAAGTGTTGCCCAGGCTGATTATCATTTAGAACATATTGTGTACGAGCTGAACTACCAGTCAGCTAAGATCGCAAAGGAAGTAGCGCAGGAATTTTCAGAAAAAGAACCTGACAAACCCAGATTTGTTGCCGGTGCTTTAGGTCCTACAAATAAAACACTTAGTCTTTCCCCTGATGTAAACAACCCAGGTTATCGGGCAATAACTTTCGATGCATTGTCAGATGCATACTACGAACAAGCCAAAGGTCTTATTGATGGTGGGGTGGATATTATTCTTATAGAAACAATATTTGACACTCTGAATGCTAAAGCAGCTATTTATGGAATAGAAAATCTTTTTGAGGATATTGGTAAAAAAATTCCCGTTATGATTTCGGGAACCATTACAGATGCGAGTGGAAGAACATTAAGTGGACAAACCGTGGAGGCATTTCTAATTTCCATTTCTCATATTCCATTATTAAGTGTTGGATTAAATTGTGCTTTAGGTGCAAAACAATTAAAGGAACATATTAAAACTCTTGCCGAAAAAACGGATTTTTTTGTTTCTGCATATCCAAATGCCGGTTTACCAAATGCTTTTGGTGAATACGATGAAACACCGGAAAGCAATGGTAATGATATTGAAGAATATTTAAAAAATGGTTGGATAAATATTATTGGAGGATGTTGCGGAACTACACCTGAACATATTAAATATATTGCCGGCATCGCTAAAAAATATGCGCCGCGTATTCCAAGAACTTTGCCCAGATTACCGTCCTATTCCGGATTAGAACAATTTGAAATTTATGAAGGAAGCAATTTCGTAAATGTTGGAGAAAGAACAAATATTACGGGAAGCAAACAATTTAAAAGATTAATTAAAGAAGAAAAATACGATGATGCATTAATTGTTGCCCGACAGCAGGTGGAAAACGGAGCGCAGATAATTGATGTGAACATGGATGAAGGTATGATTGATTCTGTGGAGGTGATGAAAACCTTTTTAAATTTAGTAGCTGCTGAACCTGATATTGCAAGAGTTCCGGTGATGATAGATTCCAGCAAGTGGGAGGTGATAGAGGCGGGATTAAAATGTTTGCAAGGAAAATGTATCGTGAATTCTATTTCATTAAAAGAAGGTGAAGAAAAATTTATATATCAGGCGAAAAAAGCAAAAAAATTGGGCGCTGCGGTCATCGTAATGGCATTTGATGAAGAAGGACAGGCAACTACCTTAGAAAAAAGAATTGCCATATGTAAAAGAGCATATGATCTATTAGTAAATAAATTGAATTTTGATCCTACAGATATTATTTTCGACCCAAATATTTTGACGGTTGGAACAGGTATTGAAGAACATAATAATTATGCGGTAGATTATATTAATGCTACGAGATGGATAAAAAATAATCTTCCGGGAGCGCTGGTAAGTGGAGGTGTGAGTAATATTTCATTTTCGTTTCAAGGTAATAATACAGTGAGGGAAGCTATGCATTCTTCCTTTCTATATCACGCAATTAAGGCGGGGATGGATATGGGAATTGTGAATGCAGGAATGATAGATATTTATGAGGATATAGATAAAGATCTTCTCGAAAAAATTGAAGATGTTCTATTTAACAGAAATGATAATGCCACAGAAAATCTTATAACTTTTGCAGAAACTTTAAAGAAAAAAGATAAAGCAGAAATCACAACCGACGAATGGCGCGGTAAAAGTGTGGAGGAGCGACTTGCACATTCCTTAGTAAAAGGAATTACGGAATTTATAGATGCTGATATTGAAGAAGTGCGATTAAAGTATGCAAAACCATTGGAAGTAATTGAAGGTCCGTTAATGGCAGGAATGAATATAGTTGGTGATCTTTTTGGTTCCGGAAAAATGTTTTTACCTCAGGTTGTTAAAAGTGCAAGGGTGATGAAAAAAGCTGTTGCCTATCTCCAGCCATTTATTGAGCTGGAAAAAAAATCATCGGGTAATACTTCAAATCATCCGAAAGTTTTAATGGCAACTGTAAAGGGGGATGTACATGATATTGGGAAAAATATTGTTGGAGTTGTTTTGGCATGTAATAATTACGAAATTATCGACCTCGGTGTAATGGTATCTGCCGAAAGAATTTTGACTGCCGCGTTAGAAAACAAAGTTGATCTCATCGGTTTAAGTGGATTGATTACACCATCTCTGGATGAAATGGTTAATGTTGCACAGGAAATGGAAAAAAGAAAATTTACCATTCCATTGTTAATAGGAGGTGCAACAACATCCAGAACGCATACTGCGGTAAAAATTGCGCCTGCTTATTCGCACCCTGTTATACATGTAACCGATGCCTCGCGAAGCGTTACAATTGCCGGAAAATTATTGGGAAAAGAAAAGAGTGTATTTACTAAGGAAATAAATGACGAATATCTCATTATCGAACAAAATCATAAATACAAACAATCTTTCAAAGGATATATTACCCTGGAAGAGGCAAGAAAAAACAAATACGAGATCGACTGGAATAATTATTTAAAACCCGAACCCTCATTTACAGGAATTAAAATTTTTGAAAATTATTCATTGGAAGAATTATCAAAGTATATTGACTGGACACCGTTTTTTCAAACCTGGGAATTACATGGAAAATATCCTGAAATTTTAAATGATGATATAGTTGGTCCAGCGGCGAATCAATTATTTAACGATGCACAGCAGATGCTGAAAAAAATTATCAGCGAAAATTTGTTGGAGGCGCGGGCAGTAGTAGGGATTTTTAAATGTTATGCAGAGGGTGATGATATTATTTTGGTAGATGAAAGTGGAACTGAGATAAAAAGATTATTTAATCTGCGACAACAAAATAAAAAAGCTGATGGGCAGGCGAATTATTGTTTGAGTGATTTTGTAAGCCCCATCTCGGTCTTCCCCATAGGGGAAGATGTCCTAACGAGCGAGAATTCAGATACCATTGATGAAATAAGTTCGCATGAGACAAAGGGCCCCATCTCGGTCTTCCCCATAGGGGAAGATGTCCTAACGAGTGAGAATTTAGACAACATTGATGAAATAAGTTCGCATGAGACAAAGGGCCCCATCTCGGTCTTCCCCATAGGGGAAGATGTCCTAACGAGCGAGAATTCAGATACCATTGATGCCTTAAGTTCGCATGAGACCAATAGTGCGGAGGAATTACTTAATGATGATGGGCAACCATATCAAACAGCTGATCCACATGTGTATAGATTTTTGAAAAGATTTGCAAAAGATAACCGAACATTCAGTACAGATGCTGAAGCAATGTTATGGAGAAATCTTAAGGGGAAAAAATTAGACAATTATAAATTTCGACGTCAACATATTATCGGAAGGTTCATTGCTGATTTCATCTGCATAAAAAAGAATTTGGTTATTGAACTGGATGGATTAATTCACCAATTACCTGAAAATAAAGAATCCGATGAAATAAGAACAAGCTATTTAAATGAACATGGATTCACAGTTTTACGATTCACGAATAGTCAAATATTAAATGATACTGAAAATGCGATTTCTAAAATCTTAAAAACATTAGAATCACTTCAGGATAATACAAGAAATTATCAAACAAACGAGAATGAAAAAGTCCCCTATGGGGATTTAGGGGCCCTTAAGTACGATCATATCGGAGCATTCGCAGTATCCACCGGATTTAAAATTGAAGAACAGATAGCGCTATTCGAAAAAAATCATGATGATTATTCGGCGATACTTTTAAAATCGTTGGCTGATAGATTAGCAGAGGCGTTTGCGGAAAGAATGCATGAGCGTGTTCGAAAAGAGTTTTGGGGATATGATAAGAGTGAAAAATTAAATACTAAAGATCTGATTGAAGAAAAATATCAGGGCATAAGACCTGCCCCGGGATATCCTGCCTGTCCTGATCATACGGAAAAAATAACGTTATTTGAATTGCTGAATGTAGAAAATAATATCGGTGTGCAACTAACTGAAAGTATGGCAATGTTTCCTGCGGCGAGTGTTAGTGGTTGGTATT
Organism: Bacteroidota bacterium; assembly: GCA_016706865.1. NCBI lineage: Bacteria > Pseudomonadati > Bacteroidota > Bacteroidota bacterium. The sequence continues at coordinate 134,021 of JADJIS010000001.1, forward strand.
TTGCGCATCCGGAAGCTAAATATTTTGGGATCGGGAAGATAGGAAAAGATCAGGTGGAAGATCTTGCAAAAAGAAAAAATATGCCCTTTGAGGAAATGGAAAAATGGTTACGGAGTAATATTAATTATTGAGTAATTAATTTGCCGCTGAAATATTTTAATTGGAGCTCTGCAATTTTAGCATTTAATTCTTCGGTGAGATATCTGTTTTCTGTATTTACTTTTTGCAATTGAATTTCGCGCAATTCCACAGATGTAATAGCACCGAGATTAAATTTTTCTAATGCAATGGATACATTTTTTGTTGCTGATTCAATATTTTTTTGCTCAATTTTCATCAACTGAAGTGAAGTTTCATATTGATTATATAAAATTACAAGATTGGTATTTACAGATAATTGTGTTTGAAGAATATCCAACTCTTGCATTTGTTGCATCACTTTCATTTGTTCGATATTTCGGGATACAGTGAATCCATTAAATAATGGAATAACAAGTGAAACACCCGCCAATGGACCTACATTTAAATTGGATTCCACAAATCCTGCTTCTGAAACTGATTTTAAAAATCCATACCCTGCATTTAGGGAAACTGTAGGATATAAATATGATTTATATTCCTTTACCTGTAATTCTGCAATTTGTTTATTTTTTTCTGCAATAAGCAATGAGGTGTTATTAGCATATACATTTTCTTTGATACTTGTTAAATTTATCGTTTGATCTACAGCAATTTTTTCATTTATATCAAACGTTGTATTTGCATCTCTTGCCATATATTCATTTATTACGGCTTTTGTATTTTTAATTTGTAAAAGTATATTTATATATGCCGAGCTATCGGTATTCAGGTCAACCTGAGCCTGAAGTACATCTAACCCTGAACCGGAGCCTATAACATTTCTTTGTTGCGCAATTTTTAAACGTTCTCCTGAAATATCAATTGCATTTTCCATAACCCTTTTGGCATTCTCCAATTGAATAAGATTATTCCAATCTATCATCAATTGCATTGTAATCTCTTCCAGTTTCGCTCTAACTTCCAATTCACCTAAGGCATACAATTGTTCCAGTTTATCTTTTCTGGCGAACATTCCCAAACCATCAAAAACAGTCCAGTCTAAATACACTCCGGCATCTAAAGAATTAGCACCTGCATTTTTTTCTGACCGTGTTTCCCCGCTAAAATATTGTTGTTCAGAATTTGTTACCTCAACATCGTAATTTGCAATAGCAGAAATTACAGGAAGCATTCCGGCATATCCTGCGTGATTTTGCAGATCGGTAATTTGAAGTTCCTTATTTATTATTTTTATACCATAATTATTTTCCCATGCTGTATTCAGAGCTTGTTGTAGTGTTAGAGTTTGCGCGGATAAAATAACAGGCGTGCTCATAAAAAATACACATATAATTTTACAGATCTTCATATTTCCAAAACATTTAATTTTCCTCACCTGATGTTATTTTCTTTTTTGAAGAGGAGATAAAAGTATATATTAATGGTATTAAATAAAGGGTTAAGATAAGCGAAAATAATAATCCACCAATAATTGCAATACCCATAGAAACTCTGCTTTTGGAAGAGGCACCAAGGGCTAGGGCAATAGGTAAAGCTCCTAAAACTGTAGCGAAACTTGTCATCAGAATAGGACGAAAACGTTGCGATGCGGCTTCAATTGCAGCTTCAAAACTATTTAAACCGGTTTCTTTCCGTTGATTGGCGAATTCCACAATTAATATTCCGTTTTTAGTGACTATACCAACCAAAACAATAATTCCTATCTGACTGAAAATATTTAACGTTTGTCCGAATATCGATAAACTCAAAACAGCACCGGCAAGTGCCAATGGAACCGTAAACATTACAATTAACGGGTCGCTGAAACTTTCGAATTGAGCTGCTAAAATAAGATACACTAAAATAAGAGCTAAAAAAAATGCGAATTGCAAACTATTGGAACTTTCTGCAAATTCTTTCGAAGTTCCGGCCAATGCAGTAGAAAAACTTTCATCCAACACCTCTTCTGCAATTTTATCCATAGTTGCAATTCCATCACCAAGTGTATATCCTGGTGCAGGATTTGCAGAAATTGTTGCAGCAACGTATCTGTTATACCTGAATAATTGTGGAGGTGAGCTTTTATCGGAGAGATGTACAAGATTATCGAGTTGAATTAATTCACCGCGATTGTTTTTTACATATGCTTTTGTCAGATCCAATGGTTCATCGCGATTATCTCTTGTTGCCTGACCAATTACCTGATATTGTTTATTATTCAGAATAAAAAAACCAAAACGCTGTCCGCTGAAATACAATTGTAATGATTCTGCAATATCACGAACAGAAACACCTAATACCTTTGCTCTTTCGCGATCTATTTCAACTGTTAATTCCGGTTTATTAAATTTCAAATTAATATCCACTACCTGAAATCCTTCTTCCTGAGCTGCTTTTTCCATGAATTGTGGAATTACTTCTCTAAGCCGCTCAAAATCAGGCGCCTGAATTACATATTGCACCGGCAAACCTCCGCGTCGGTCGCTTCCAATAGTTTGTTCCTGACTTATAAAAGTTCTCGCGAAATTATATTTTTTAACTATTGCCGCAACCTCATCAGCAAGTTGTTGTTGAGATTTATCACGTTCTGTTGCATCCACCAAACTCACCCGGATAAAACTGGAATTTGCAGCACTGGACGATCCAAACGATGGTGCAGTAACTGCAATAATATTCGCTTTTTCCGGTAGCGTATCAACAACATTAATTAATTCCTGATTAAAGGCATCCATACTTTCGAAAGATGTACCTTCCGGCGCTGTAGCATTAATTACAAATCGGCCTTTATCCTCCATTGGAGCAAGTTCTTCAGGTAATTTTCCACCAAAATAAAAAATAATACCAACAGGAATTAATATTAACGGGATTACGACCCATCTTATCTTTATTAATGATTTAAGTGAAGAAGTATATCCATTAACTAAAGCTAAAAAAAACGGTTCTGTTTTTCTATATAACCAATTGTGTTTTTCGCGTTGTTTTAAAATACGCGCACTCATCATAGGCGTGAGTGTTAAAGAAACAATAGCGGATATTAGTACGGCACCCGCAACAGTAATTCCAAATTCGCGAAATAATCTTCCTGTTAATCCCTGTAAAAAGATAATTGGTAAAAAAACTGCAGCCAATGTTATGGTAGTTGAAATAATTGCAAATGTTATTTCTTTCGAACCTTCGTGTGCTGCTTTATGAGGTGCCATTCCGCGTTCCACCTTTGAATAAATATTTTCTAATACCACGATGGCATCATCAACAACAATTCCCGTTGCCAGAACAATTCCAAGCAAGGTTAAAACATTGATAGAAAAACCGGAAACATACATGATAAAAAAAGCACCTACTAAGGAGATCGGAATTGCAATAACAGGAATTAAAGTTGTTCTCCAGTCACGCAGAAAAATAAAAATAATGAGCACAACAAGTCCGAATGCAATTAATAAGGTTTCCTTTACCTCTGAAATTGCTTTTCTTATACTTGTAGTTGTATCCAAAGCAATATTATATTTTAGATCATCGGGTAACTCCCCTTTTATTTGATCTACTCTGCGGTAAAATTCATCTGCAATTTCAATGTAATTCGAACCCGGTTGAGGGGTAATTGCAATTGCCACCTGTGGAATTCCGCCATTTCCCCTCAAAATTGTTCTTTCATTTTCAGGTAATAATTTGGCCTGACCAATATCTTTTAATTTAATTACTGATCCATCGGTTTCATAAATAATGAGATCGTTAAAATCATCTTCCGAAATTAATCTTCCGAAGGTGCGAATAGAAAGTTCGGTAGCATAACCTTCAATTCTACCTGTAGGTAATTCTACATTTTCCCGGTTAAGTGCATCACGTACATCTGCAGGAGTTAAATTATATCCTGCCAGTTTTATCGGATCCAGCAATAATTTCATGGAGTATTTTTTTTCACCCCAAATTCTTATTTCACTTACGCCGGGTATTGTTTGTAATCTTTCTTTAAATACATTATTTGCAATTTCCGACAGTTCCAATAAAGTTTTTTCATTGCTTTGGATGGTCATGGAAACAATTGGATTTGAATCGGCACTCGATTTTGCAACTACCGGTGGATCACAATCCGGAGGTAAATTCCGCACAGATTGACTAACTCTGTCGCGCACATCATTTGCTGCTGCTTCGAGATCGACATCCAATTCAAATTCTACGGTGATGGTACTTCTACCATCACTACTTGTTGAAGATAGAGATCGAATTCCTGCAATTCCATTAATGGATTCTTCCATCACTTCTGTGATCTGAGATTCCACCACATCGGCATTTGCTCCTATATAATTTGTTGTAACTGTAATAATTGGCGGATCAACGCTTGGATATTCTCGAACACCTAAAAATGAATAACCAATAATTCCAAATAATAAAATGAGTATCGAAATAACGGATGCAAGAACAGGGCGATTTATTGATATGGATGATATATTCATTCCTGTTTTTTATTTTCATTTGGTGAAACTAATAATACAGGTTTTACCGGCATTCCATCGCGCACAGTTAATAAACCGGTTACAATTACAGAATCACCCGGCATTATTCCCTCAGTAATTTGAGTCTCCTTTTCTGATCTGATACCCGTTTTTACCAATTGAAGTGAAGCATGTCCGTTTTTTACAATTAAAACGGATTGTCCGTTAATGGTTGGAATTAATGCATTGGAGGGTAAAATCATTGCATTACTAATAGTTTCCAATGATATCTGCAATTTTGCAAAAGCGCCTGGTATTAATTTATTTCCGGGATTTGCGCTGATGGCTCTCACTTTAACCGTTCTGGTTGCTGCATCTATTTTCGGCTCCTTCGCGTATACTTTCGCAGTATAATTATTAAGGTCACCCTCCACTGTAAAATTTACGACAGAACCATTATTTAAAAGTGCTGCGTATTTTTCAGGAACACTGAATTCTACCTTAACGGGATCCGACTGTTGTAAAACTGTAATAAGATCAGAAGATGATACGAATCCCCCTTCACTAATATACCGCAAACCTATGGTTCCGGAAAAAGGTGCTATCACATTTGTTTTATTGATCTGAATTTCCAGTAATTCTTTATCTGCCTCCAACTTTAATAAATTATTTTGCGATTGATCATATTCTTCCTTGCTGATACCATTTATATCCAACAGCTTTTTTTTACGAGATTCATCTTCTTTCGACAATAAAATGCTGAGTTCTGTCTTTTTTAATTGTGCTTTTAATTCCAGATCATCAATTTTTACCAACAATTTACCCGATTGCACCCTTTCACCTTCCTTAAAATAAACGCCTGTAATGCGCCCCTGAATTTCACTTCTGATCTCCACCTCCTCATTGGAAAGTACAGTTCCAGTGGCATTTATAGAATTTTCAAGCGCTTGTTGTTGTACAACAACTACCTGCACCGATTGAGCGGGCGCAACACCCTTAACGCTTCCCTCCGCAGGTTTTTTCTCCTTGGCACAGCCTATAATGAATAAAACTGCTATAAAGTAAAATGCTTTTTTCATAAATTCGATAAAAATAATTTCAGTTTAATAAATATTTAACTACAAAGTAAATTCAGAATAGTTCAATATATCACTTTTTAAAAAAAGTTAACAATTGTTAATCTCTAAGATTTTGGCGATTCTGTTCGAAACTAATTCCATATACGGAGTTTAAATTTTTCAGATCAAAATCAAAATATTGTTGAGCCAGTACAAATTCTTCCTTAGAAATTTTTTTCTGGTCAACTTCTTTTTTATTCATTGCATACACCTTATCAATAATTCCTGAATTGATCACCAATTTCCGGAAAGGTCTTAAAACAAATGAAATTACCTTTCTGACTGTGCTTTCTCTGTTCAATAATAATTGTTGCAACCATTTACTTTTAACGCTGGAACCTGCATTAAATTTTGTTTCTGATTGTTTAAATGAAATATTTGATATGTTTAATTTTGATGTTAGATTTTTATAAAACAAATCAGGGTCCTTTTTTAGATCGTCCAGTTTCAATAAAATAAAATTTTCTTTAGGGAAAAATTGTTCCCAATATTGTAAGTGTTGAAAATACAAACTTCCATAAAAATGACAGGTATTGTTTAATGCCACAATATCGTCAGTGTTTAATCTGTTTTTTTCCAACTGCAAGGTTTTTAAAAACGAGTTATTCTCCTCTTCGTGTCCATAATTCACAGAATAATTATAATTGGAATACGCCCTTTCCGCAGGATCACGCAGCATTACTATCAATTTCATATCCGGATTATAATTTCTTATTCTTTCCGGAGCTTTTTTATCTACCAACAAATAGGTATCGGCAGTTGCGATAATTTTATTTTCGTTTTGTTCAAATAAAGAATGAAAATATTTTTCACCCCGTTTATAAAGATCTTCAATAGAAAAGTAGTGCACTTCTTTTGTTATAGAAAAATTTACTTCCGGATGATTGGAAAGATATTCATAAACAGAAGTTGTTCCGCTTCTTCCTGCACCTATAATTATGGTATTTACTTTCATTTTTTTCCCACTGATCTTTTTAATAAATACCAGGAATATTCATTCTTAATTATTTGTTCTGCACTAAATTTTCCAACTTCCATAGGAATTCGTTCGATTAATTTTGATTCAAACGGATCCCTTAAACCTGCAGTGCCAAAAAGAAGATCAATTTTCAATTCCGTTGTAAATCGTCCTATCGTTTTATTCTCAACACCCTCCGCAGTGAATGGGAAGGCGAAATATTTTTTCTGTCCGGGAAAATTATCTTCCACAAAAACCATACTTTTTTTTGTTTGTTCCATTTGCTCTTCGGAGAATATTTTTTGATACAGAGGATGATCGTGACTGTGCCCACCAACTGAATATCCTTGGGAAACTAATTGTTTTATTTCTTCCGACGTCATATAAGGTGCTACTTTCTTTAAATATCTTTCAAAATCAATTTGCGATTCTCTACCTATTTCATTTATGATATTTTGATCAGCATAGGTTAACGACAATAATTGTGCAGTTATTTTTTTTATGTCGGATGTGTTGCTTTTTAACGTTTTATTAACAGCGTTCCTTATTTTCTCGTCATGAAGATGGTCAATAATAATAGATACTTTATATCTGTAGAACAGGTCTTTATTGTCTACAAATGATGAATTTAAAAAAAATATTGCAGGAATTCTTTTTTTATTCAAAATGGGACGAACAACATCAAACATTTTCCTCAATCCATCATCAAAACTCAATACAAAATAATTTTGATCTGGATCATAATTTTGTGAAAGGAAATCATCTATGGATAATGGTATAAAATATTTCAATAAAAAATCGAGATCATTGATAAAAGAGGTAATATTTTTTGAAGGGTATAAATGTTTAATATGAACTACATCCTCATCGCTAACAGAATGATAAAAAGGAAAAATAATTTTGATTCCCGATTTTTTTATCAAAGCAGGAATGGAACGCGACGCATTAATTCTATTAAATAAATTAAAATATAGATTTTTTGGTCCACGCATATTTATACCTTCCCTAATGGAATGGTAAAGCTAAATCAAAAGCACAAATAAGTTTAAATGCGTTTATAAATGCATTTCAGAATTCAAGTTTTAATTGGCCCGGTCTTCTGAATGCAGATATATTAAAGGTAAAAGGAGTATTGTGTCCCATATATTTCTCCTTCATCATATAAAACATTTGACGAATCACATTTGCCAGTTCCCCATCTCCGCGCATGCGAACTCCCCATCGGCTATCGTTTAATTTTCCATCATGCACTGCTCTTGTATTGCTGAGAACACGTTCAGCATGCATAGGAAATGTCTTCCAGATCCAGTCTGAAAAAATTTTGTCAATTGCCCCATTTAATCTCAACATATTATAACCTGCAGTGGTGGCACCATGATCGGCAGCAGCCTTTATAATATCAGGTATTTCGCTGTCGGTAAGTCCGGGAACCACAGGTCCTATCATTATCCCAACCGGAATACCGGCTGTGGTCAGTTTTTCAATCGTTTTTAAACGGGCCTTGTAAGTAGCAGTGCGCGGTTCCATTTTTTGACGAATATCCTCCTTCAAACTCGTAATAGATAAAAACACATGGGTAAGATCATCTTTTGCCAATTCCTGTAAAATGTCGATATCGCGCAGAATAAGCTGGTTTTTAGTGATCATACTCGCTGGATTTTTGTATTTCAAACTCACTTCAAGCAATTTTCTGGTGATCTTCATTTTTCTTTCTATTGGTTGGTAACAGTCGGTATTGCCTGAAAATGATATAGGAGCAGCAACCCATTTCGGGTCAATAAAAACTTTTTCAAGTAGTTCCGCCGCGTTGTGTTTAATTATAATACGTGTTTCAAAATCTAAACCCGCACTAAAACCCCAATAATTATGCGTGTTTCGGGCATAACAATAAACGCAACCATGTTCACAGCCCTGATATGGATTAACGGAGTAAACCATAGCAGCATCAGGACTTTCCACCTTATTAACCACCTTTTTGGCGTTTTCAGTAAAAAATAAGGTTTTCCGGTCTCCCAACATCTCCTCATCCAATCCTTCAATATGCTCCTGAATATAATTTTTATCGTGAAAAGGATTGAAGGGATTGATCTGTGCTCCCCTGCCTTTAAAAAAAGTTTCATTTATTTTTGGAAATTCCATAATTGTCATTATTTTTGACAAATAAAGTCATATTATTTGACAATAACAAATTTAAAAATAGTTTATGGCACTAATTTCATCCAATTTAAGACATCTGAGAAATGCCCGAAAACTGAGTCAGCAAGAGCTGGCAGACATGATGGGCATAGGAAGGACCACTATTGCAAACATAGAATCCAACCTCGCAAATCCGGGGCATAAGACTCTTTTGGAAATTGTCAAAATTTTTGACATTTCTATTGACGACCTGTTAAATGTGGATCTTTCTCAACTTATAGTACCTGTCGCAACTCAGGAGGAAGAGAAATCATCGGGCGGAATCGTGTATCGTCCGATAGTTGTTACTGTTGATTCGGCAGGAGATGAAAATATTGTGATGGTGGATACAAAAGCGGCAGCCGGATATCCAACCAGATATCTGGAACCGGAATTTTATAAAGAGCTACCTGCTTTTAAATTACCTGGATCTGATTATAGGAACGGTACTTTCCGCTGTTTTCAGATAGAAGGTGACAGTATGCAGGAATCCATTCAGCATGGCGATTATGTGATCGGTCGTTTTTGTGATAATCATTTTAAGGATGTTCGTGATGGATATATACATGTAGTAGTTACCAATGATACTGTTCTGGTGAAACGCCTGGTAAATAAGGCCGAAACAGAACATAAAATGTATCTCATCAGCGATAATGAAGCATATCCCGAACAAGCTTTGGATATAGATGAAATAAAAGAAATTTGGTTTGTAAAGAGCAAACTTTCCTCCTATATGCCTGTAAAAAAGAATGATCTCGATAAGGTTATCGGAGATCTTACCATGCAGGTGCATTTGCTGAAGAGCCGCCTCGACCATATCGAAAGGAATTAACCCTGCTCTGCCTTCTTACACTTTATGTGTTGGTTCAAGTGATTGGAATAAATATTTGGTTATATAGTATTCATCATGAACTGGAGAAGGCAGGGTTGGTTAAACCTTTATCTGCACCATGAATTTGCTAAAATTCGAGAGAAATTAGGACATTGTCCAAATTTGTTTTTTTGTGATCAAATCTGCTTAATCAATCTTTTTGCAATTTTGCAACATGTTCAGCACCTTTTCAGCACCCGTTAAAGTAAACTCCACCATTACAGTTGGAGAAAAAAAACCATTGTTAATAGCAGGCCCTTGTGTGATAGAAAGCCTCGAGTTGTGTTTGATGGTTGCAGAAAAAATGAAAACTGTATGTGAAAAATTGGGTTATAATTATGTTTTTAAAGCCTCTTTCGATAAAGCGAACAGAACTGCTGGAACCTCGTTTCGCGGCGATGGGCTTGAACATGGATTAAAGGTTTTGCAAAAAGTAAAGGAAAAACTTGATGTTCCGATATTAACAGACATTCATCTTCCTGAACATGCATCAATTGTGTCAGAAGTTGCAGATGTGCTTCAAATTCCGGCATTTTTATGTCGACAAACGGATCTTTTAATTGCTGCAGGAAAAACCGGAAAGACCGTAAATGTTAAAAAAGGACAATTTATGGCTCCCGAGGATATGCAATATGCCGTTGAAAAAATTGCATCTGTATTAAATAATAATGTTCTTCTTACAGAACGTGGTTCCAGCTTTGGATATCACAATTTGGTGGTGGATATGCGCTCGCTTCCTATTATGCGGCAATTTGCTCCCGTAATTTTTGATGTAACGCATAGTGTTCAAATGCCAGGGGCTGAAGCCGGCAAAAGCGGTGGAAAAAGGGAATTTGCTCCCTTTTTGGCAAAAGCAGCTGCTGCAGTTGGTGTTGATGGCTTTTTTATTGAAACGCATCCCGATCCGGAAAAAGCCCTTAGTGATGGTCCTAATATGATTCCTCTTCATGAGATGGAAAAACTGCTTTATACCCTATTACAAATCCGAAACATCGATTGAACTTCCGATAATTTTAAAAAGAGCCCCAAAAATTTGGTTAAAATTTTTGAATGAGTAAATTTGTTACTCATTCACAGCGGTGCTCGATTCGTTAATTACATCAAAAACACGCTTAAGACTATTGTTGCGGTTTTTTTCCAATACAAAGTCTTCCGCTCATCTGCGCGGGTTAGCGAAGGAAATGAATGAATCCACTAATTCCATTCGATTAGAATTGAACAAACTTTCTAAGGCGGGTTTCCTGCTTTCTCATGAAGAAGGAAAAACAATTCAATATCAGGCAAATGAAAAACATCCGCTCTTTCCGGAGGTGAGTAGTTTGGTGCGCAAATATTTGGGCCTGGATAAAGTAGTGGAAAATATTGTAAATCAAATAGGAGAAATTAAATACGCATTTATTATTGGAGATTACGCCGATGGTAAAGATACCGGGACGATCAATTTGGTAATTGTTGGCGCAGTGGATTCTGCTAAATTAAAATATTGGGTGCATAAAACAGAAACAATAATTAGCAGAAAGGTACAGACAGATATTTTGAATGATGAAAGTTTTGTTACCTGGAAATTAAATGGAAATTTAAATAGTGCGATCGTGTTGTGGACCAACAACCCGACCGAATAAATTATATAAAATAACTACCTGCTCAACACACGTATGTGACTGAGGAGGCGAAGCTGTAAGAAAATATGTTCACATTTAATTATAATAAACCGCTGGTAGTTGCAGAAATTGGCTGCAATCATTTAGGTGATTTTGAAATAGCTAAAGAATTAATTCGACTGGCAAAAGAATGTGGTGCCGATTATGCGAAATTTCAGAAAAGAAATCCGAAAGAACTTTTAGGTGAGGATCAATTTAATGCTCCGCATCCGGAACCATGGCAAAGTTATGGGGAAAGTTATGGTAAACACCGTGAGTTTCTTGAATTCAATATTCAGCAACATGCACAACTTAAAAAATATGCTGAAGAAATCGGAATTCAATATGCTGTTTCCGTTTGGGATGTAACAAGTGCAAATGAAATAATATCAATTAATCCCGAATTTATTAAAATACCGTCTGCATGCAATAATAATTTTGCACTTTTAAAACTAATTCGGGATAATTATAAGGGCGATATACATATTTCCGTGGGAATGACCACCTCTGATGAAATTGAAAAAATAATTATATTTTTTGAAGAAAATAATAATGCAAAGAACAGAATCGTGTTATATAGTTGTACAAGCGGCTATCCCATAACTTTTAAAGAAATATGTTTGTTGGAAATAAATAAACTCTATGAAAAATACGATACAAGGGTAAAGGAAATAGGGTTTAGTGGTCATCACTTAGGTATTGCAGCAGATATAGCTGCCTACACGCTTGGAGCAAGATGGATAGAAAGGCATTTTACAAAAGACAGAACCTGGAAAGGAACTGATCATGCGGCAAGTTTGGAAGTACCGGGGTTGCAGAAATTGGTTCGGGATCTTGAACATGTACATGAAGCCTTGATATATAAAGAAAAAGAAATTTTAGATATTGAATTACCACAAAGAAATAAATTAAAAAAATCAAACTAAATGAAAATACTGGCAATTATCCCGGCTCGTAGCGGAAGTAAAGGACTTCCGGGAAAAAACATCAAACCACTTCTGCAACATCCGCTTTTAGCATATAGCATTTTGGCAGCACAACAAAGCAAATTGATAAACCGAATTACAGTAAATACGGATAGTGATCAAATTGCTGAAATTGCTAAACAATACAATGCAGAAATTCCATTTATGCGACCTGCAGAACTAGCACAGGATCTATCCACCGATCTGGATGTTTTTAAACATCAACTGGAATGGATGAAAAATACAGAAGGATATGTTCCGGATATTGTAGTTCAGCTTCGCCCCACTTCACCGGTGCGTTTTGCAAATTGGATAGATGAGGCAATAGAAAAATTAATATCAAGTGATGCTGATTCCATAAGAGTAGTTACAGAATCCCCACTCACACCTTTTAAAATGTGGCTTATTAATAATAATAATGACGGAGCTATGGAGCCACTGGTATCAGTAAAAAATATTATTGAGCCCTATAACCAGCCACGACAAAGTTTACCGATTGTATACTGGCAAATAGGAACACTGGATGTTATAAAAACTAAAACAATTTTAGAAGGAGGTTCTATGAGTGGAAAAAAAATACTTTCATACATAGTTGATAAAAAATATGCGATAGATATTGATGATGTTGCGAGTTTTTATAAAGCGGAGGAGTTGATCCAATATAACGAATGCATAAAGTTTGATGAATAAAGAATCACTCATTTTAATTATAGGTGCGGGATCTATAGGTGAAAGGCATATCCGTAACCTATGGCAGTTTGGATATCGCAATATGATTGTATTCCGTCAGAGAAATTTACCATTTCGGGAAATTGGTGAGGCCCAGGTTACTGTTTCGTTAAATTGGGAGGAGGTAATAAACAAAAAACCTTTTGCAGCATTTATTTGCACACCCACTTCTCAGCATTTGGAACAGGTAAAAAATTGTCTGCAAAATAACATGCACGTATTTGTGGAAAAACCACTTTCGCACAATTTAGAAAATATAGAAGAACTTAAATCGATCGCTTCAAATTCCATTAAATTATTACAAATAGGATTTATGATGCGATTTCATCCACTGATCCTTAAAGTAAAAAATTATATCGAAGATAAAACGTTTGGAAATTTAATTTCTACCGCTTCACATTGGGGAAGTTATTTGCCAGACTGGCATCCATGGGAAAATTACAAGGAATCGTATGCAGCAAATAAATCACTAGGAGGCGGAGTAGCACTAACTTTGTGTCACGATATTGATGTTGCCATTTGGTTATCAGGGAGTGCGGTCAAAAAATTTGAAACCATCAAATCTCATTCAAACGAGTTGGATATTAATGCCGAATCGGTTGCTGATATCAAAATTAATTTTGAAAGTGGTGTTATCTCAAATATTCATTTAAATTACCTCGACAATCCACCAATCAGAAAATATACCTGGCAATTTGAGAATGCCAATCTCGAACTAGATTATTTTGCAAATCGATTGTCGATCAACCCTGAGCAAAACATAGGTGCTGTTCAGGAAATTAAACTCGAATCTTTCGATAGAAACCAGATGTTTTTGGCTGAGATTAACAGCTTTTTTAATAATATTGAGATTAAAAATAACAATACTCAGTATTCTCTAAATCAAATCATCGAATCCGAATTATTAATATCAATTTGTAATTATGCCGACTAATTATACTTGTATGATCTGTGGGACTACTAATTTCAGTATTCCATATGCTAATGATTTTAGCGTAATTGAATGTAAAAAGTGCAGATATGGAATAATTGACCCTGTACCTTCATCAGAAGAACTTGATAGGTTATATAACAGTCCGCAATATTTTAGCACCCATATGCACACGAATTATGAGGAACTAAATGAACAAAAATTAGAGGAGGCAATTCAAAAAGAAGGTATCTTTCATTTTCACTACTTAAATAAAATATTAAAACAAAGTTCATCTGTTTTAGAAATTGGTCCAGGTTATGGTTTACAATTAAAACATTTAGCCAATGCGGGATACAAAGTAAAAGGATTAGAAACTTCCGCTAATGCAGCTGCCTTTATTAAAAATAAATTAGGACTGGCAGTGGAACATTCAAGTCTGGAAAATAGTGAGGATAAAAATATGTATGATGTGCTGATGATGAATCATGTTCTGGAACACTTTACAGATATACAGCATGCGATGCAAAAAGTAAAAACATTACTTAAACCCGGAGGACATTTATATTTAAGGGTTCCCAATCATGATAGTTTCGACAGGCGTAAAATGGGAAATAAATGGCCGGCGTATCTACCATTTCATATCTCTTATTTTTCGAAAAAGAGTCTCAAAATTCTATTAGCAAAACAAAATTTTGAGATCATAAACATTGAGGAGTACATTTCGGATGAATTTTTAAAAAATATACCAATTTATATAAAAAAACCCCTAAAACTTTTAATGTTCATTCTTGGAATTTCACCGTTTTTAAACGGTCGCACTATCACTATAATCGCAAAAAAACATGCATAATATCACAATTGAAAATAAAGTAGTATTAATTACCGGCGCTTTCGGTTTAATAGGGAAAACAATTTCAATAAATTTTTTACACCAAGGCGCAAAAGTAATTTTGGCGGATATAGATCAAACCAAAGCGGAATACATCTCTGAGGAACTAAAAACACTCAACCCCCTAAATTATTTAATAATACCCTTAGATATTACTAACGAAAATAGTTGTGAAAAAGCTCTTGAGGAATCAGTCAAAAAATTTGGTAAAATTGATGTATTAATAAATAATGCGGCGTTAGATGCCAAGTTTGATAAACAAAATATTTCGGAGATCAACCACTCACGTTTTGAAAACTATCCACTTGAGTTATTTAAAAAATCAGTGGATGTAAATATTACGGGGACTGTTTTAGTAACACAAGTGATGATCAGACAAATGTTAAAACAGGGCTATGGAAACATAATTAATGTGGCATCAACATATTCTTTGGTTTCCCCCAACCAGAAATTATACGATTTTGGAGATGGAGCAATCCAGTATAAACCGGTGGATTACATCGTAACAAAATCTTTTATTCCAAATTTCACCAAATATCTGGCAACATTTTATGCCGCTGATAAAATCAGATGTAATGCAATAGCACCTCATGGCATTTTTAATGATCACGATGAAAAGTTTTTACAAAATTTTGCTGCTTTATCACCAATTGGAAGAATGGCTGATAAGAAGGAGATGACAGGGCCTTTCACATTTCTGGCATCGGACGCATCGAGTTATATGACAGGAACAACTTTGGTTGTAGATGGAGGTTGGACAGCATGGTGAATTTATTTTAAAAATATCTTTTAAAAATTAACGGGAAAATATGACAACTAAAATTAAATTATTTTTAACTGATGTAGATGGTGTTATGACTGATGCCGGAATGTACTATACGGAGAGTGGTGATGAATTTAAAAAATTTAACACTCATGATGGGATGGCGTTTAATTTACTTAGAGAAGCTGGAATAAAAACCGGAATGATCACAACGGAAACTACAACAATTGTAGAACGAAGAGCAAAAAAACTAAAAGTGGATTATTTATATCAGGGAGCCGGGTTCACAGGAAAACTTCAGGCTGCAAGCGAGATCTGTGAAAAGGAGAATATTTCGTTAATGGAAGTTGCTTACATAGGTGATGATATAAATTGTATTGAATTATTACAAGCAGTTGGCTTAGCGGCTTGTCCTTCAAACTCTACATTTAAGGTAAAGGCAATTAAAGGTATCATACATTTAAAAAAGTCGGGTGGTGATGGTGCTATAAGGGAATTTGTAGATGAATATATCCTAAACGAATAAATTATTTGAAATTGCCTCTAAAATTTTTCCGGTATTGGAGCCTATAACTAATAAATAAACAGAAAAATTTAAATGTTGGATTGGAAGTTGGCATCGAAAAACATTTTGAGTAACTATGGAATGTTCATAGCTAAAATGTTTGTGGGTTTACTTGCATTGCCAATTTGCCTCAATGCCTTTGGAGTTGAGATTTATGGATTGTATCTTATTTGTTTTGGTTTATCATCGTCAATGGCAACATTTGATTTTGGAGGTTCTAAATCCGTATTCAGATATGTGGTGGAACACAACAGCGATAAAAACGAAACTAAATTTACAGAGGCTTTGAGCGTGGGTATTACTTTTAATATTCTGTCTTCTTTTTTAATTACTGTGGCCCTTTTGTTGCTTGGATATTATAGCAATAACTTATTTAGTTTAACAAAGGCAACAGAATCCATAAGTTTTCCGCTTTTTGCATTGGCGGCAATTAATTCTGCGATATTAACTTTTGGGACAATACCAGTAAATATATTAAATGGCAACAACAATTTTCACAGTAGAAATCTGGTTCAAATTATCCCATTGTCAGCAACATTAATATTACTTACCTATCTTTCTTTTAATAAAGGTTTTTCAGTGATTAATTTTTCCTTATTGATGGTTTGTATCTCTACCCTTTCTCTGGCTCTGGACCTTTTACTTGTAAGGAGAAAAAAACTGTTACAAGGTATTCCGATCAAATTAAAATTAAACAACACAATATTCAGATCTACGAACATCGTTTACAATTATCGTTTGTTTCTTTTATCTCTTGTGGGGTTTCTAGCTATTCAGGCTGACAGACTAATAATCGCCTCTTTTTTTAGTGTGGCATCTGTTGCAATTTATGCAATAATTACAAAACCCTATTTTTTACTAAAGGGTTTATTGGCTACAAGTTATCCGGTGATACAACCACAGTTATCAAAATATAATATGCAGCAAAATAGAGAAGACTTTAATGATTTTACCTCAAGGCTCATAAGAAGCAGTTTTGTGTTGTTTTTATCAGGAATTTCATTTATTAGCATATTTTTTGAGGAAGCATTATGGATATGGCTGAGATCGGCCGACTATAACAACCATACCGTTTGGGGAGTTTTAATGTTATTAGGCCTGGGAATAACAGTATTATATAGTCCATTTTATAGAACACTTTTCTATACTGATAAAGTTAAAAATATACTTAATTTTTCTTTTATCTCCGTATCCATTAACCTTTTAATCAGTATTATACTTACTTCATACATTGGGTTTCAAGGGGTAATTATTGGAACCACTACTCAAATTATTTTGGAATTTTTTTATTTCAATCATCTTGCAAAAAACGAATTAGCTGTAAACCTAAAAATGATATATACAAAAAGGTTAGTTGTCGCAACCTTAAGTATAATTCTATTTTCCATAATCATATATATTCTTAAAATGTGGTACGGTGGATCACACTTTGTCTTAACGTTGATTGCATTATTTACCATTTGCATGTTAGCGACAATAATATTTTATTTCCTTCGTGTTGAAAAAATTCATTTGCTTTTTCAGAGAAAAAAAGAAATTTCCTTTCAATAAATAATTCGTTCAGGTGAGAATTGGTTTTATGTTATCGTTTTTTGACTTTAGAAATGACATCCGTCGTGTGATCGTTGAAATGAGTAAACTCTGTGAGGTTGTGGTCTTTATTCGAAAAGAACAGGTTGAAACAGTAAAAAAACATCTTCCAGAAAATATTGAATACCGATTAATAGCTGAACGAAATAATGACATTTTAAACAGTTTTCTCGAAAAGATCTTTCTTCTTTTCAGGAAGATCCCCAAAACGAAAATGAATTATTATTTGATGGAGGAATTTAAAATCGGTAATATTGAAGATGCAAAAAAACAAAATAAAGCGTATGCATTACTAAAGCTCCATAGAATTCTGCCTCATATTTTTAGTTACGATCAATATTTAAAAATTATTCGTTCATCTAAAAAAACTGAAATCTCTGACATTGATACATTTCTTTGTTTGACTGAGATATATGACGATCATTTATTTTCCAGGTTAATAAAAGAACGAAAGAAGGTATTTGTTTATGTGTATAGCTGGGATCACGCATGCAAACACACCAGGTTTTCAAAGAAAGTAAATTATCTTGTATGGAATGAAGGAATAAAAGCAGATCTGGCAAACATTCAACAAATTGACAGTACTCTTATTCAGGTGGTAGGTGCAACACAATTAGGGTACTTAGAGGAGTTCAAAAATTCACCATTACAGGTCAATAATAAAACTCCCTATTATTATTTCGGTTGTGGTATAGGAATATCTTCATTAGTGGAAAAAGAAATTGATGTTATACAAAAGTTAAGTGAAATTTTATCTCATACTAAAAATGGAAGCAAATTGATCGTGCGACCTTACCCCAACAATAAAAATTGGACAAAATATAAAAGGTTACTTCAAAACGAAAATATCGTTTTAGATGATTCCTACAAACAAAACGACTTATCTATTTCTGAGGCCGATATTCAATATAAATTTCACACCATTTCGGATGCAAAGGGTTTTTTCCACCTGGGCACAACACTTGGACTCGAAGCTTGTTTTTTGAATTGCCCGTCGTTTATTATTAATACAGTTCCGGATGATGGGAATCGTGTAAATATATTCAATTTTGTAAACCAATATCAAAATAAAAAATATCTTATAAACGCAAGCGAACTAAATACAATTAATTCCGAATCGCAATTGGAAGATATTTTTGAAAATATTCAAGATCCAAACTATATGAAATTAAACTATAAGATAAGATCGGGATTTCCTATTAAGTCTTTTGAACAAATAAGTAAAGACATTTTCAACATCATGAAATGAACAAAATAAAACATGTTTTATATGCATTTTATTTATATTTTATAAATAGGTGGATATCCTATCTTCCGTTCCATGTAATAAGAAATCTTTTTTACCGTGGTTTATTCAAAAAAATTGGAAAGCAGAATTCATTCCTTATGGGATTTGAAGTTCGGATGCCCTCTAATATTGAGATTGGAAATAATAATGTATTTAATAAAGATGTATTCCTCGATGGTAGAGGAGGAAAAATAATTATTGGAAATAATGTTGACATTGCGCAACAAACAAATATCTGGACTTTAGATCACGAAGTAAACAGCATTAACCATACAACCATAGGCAGAAATACTATCATTGAAGACCACGTTTGGATCGGCAGCAGAGCAACAATTCTTCCTGGCGTAACAATTGGCAAAGGTGCAGTGATCGGTTCCTGTGCTCTAGTAACTAAAGATGTGCCGCCAATGACAATTGTTGGCGGAGTTCCTGCTAAGGTTATTGGCATGAGAACCAACGAGCCTAACTATAAATTATTATACAGGCCCTGGTTCCGATGAGTGCTATGGAAATGAATAAAAAAATTAAAATAGTTTGTTTACCTGTGGCCGGAGAGGCAGACCCTACTCAACTTTTAATGATAGAAGGCCTCAATGAAAATGCAAATATTCATGCTTTTAATGGTGTAAATGACAGGTTTTTTGGAATAATACTATCTGCTATTAAATATCGTCCGGATTTTATTCATTTCGATTGGATTGAATCCTATTATATCAGGAGGAACAAGATTTTTTCATACTTAAATTTACCATCCTTTTTTCTACAGATATTTATCTGTAAATATTTATTGCGAATTAAACTAGCCTGGACAATTCATAATATTTTACCACATGATAGAAGTAATATCCGCTTTAAACAATTTGTTCTGAGATCGTTTGGTCAAGTAGTAAATTTTATACGAGTTTTATCGCCTGAAAGTGTAGAATATTTTGTTTCCAAATTTAACATCACCAAAGAAAAAGTGTATTTTATAGGATTTGGGGATTATATAAATTACTATCCTAATGACATATCAAAGGCTGATGCCAGAAGACTTTTAGGCATACCTGAAAATATTAAAGTATTACTAACACTTGGTTCCATAAAAAAATACAAAGGCATTCCCGGGTATTTACGAAAAATGCAGGAAATAAAGAATGATGATATTCTAATAATAATTGCAGGGAAATGCATTGACCCAAATCTGGAAATGAAAATAAGAGCAATTAAGGATGACCGCATTCAATTTATTAATTCCTTTATAAACAGAGAGGACCTTCAAAACTATTACAACGCTGCTGATCTCATTATACTTCCATTTCTTGATATTGAAAACTCGGGTTCTGTTGTAATGGCAATGGGATTTAAAAAAGCTATAGTTGCGCCAAGGTCAAATGTTTTAAATGATAGATTAAAATTTCAAAAAGAGCTATTATTTACACCGGAAACATTTACAACAATAGTGGATTACGCAATCAAAACACCCTCGGAGGTGTTATATGGCTATGGTGAAAATAATTATAAACAGCTAAAAGAATATTCATGGGCAAATTTTGGTTCGCTCTTTTTATGGTTCACAAACAAAAATGGCCCGAACGCTGGGAACCAAAATTAATTGTATCAAAATAGTAAAATGTCACAAATACCAAAACCTCCTTTAATAATATTTATAACAAGTGTATTCGATGATCCGAAAACCGGGCCAGCCACTTTTGCCCGGCTTTTACATAAATTTTTCAAACAAGATGGGATCAATTTTAAGATCATAACATCCGATTGTAAAAATCCGGACCAAAATATAATTACAGTAAAAAAAACCTATATCAAATCCTTTGTATATTACAGATTATGGAAAAAAGCTAAAAATGTTATAAAACAATACCCTGAAAATCATATAATCATTCATTTTAATAATGCCTTCCCCTATCTCTATTTTGGAAAAATCGGCGATACTACTATCACACAGGTTAACGATTATTATACAGCTTCCTCTGATCTTTATCGCATTAATCAAATTAATTTAAAAGGATATATAAGACATTTTCTGCGAAATTTTACAGAATCACATTCCTTAAACAAGGCAGATAAAATAATATTTAATAGCAATTTTACGAAAAATTTTTTAGTGCAAAAATACCAACTTAATCAGGAGAAATGTATTGTGATCTATAAGAGTATTGACCCCTCCGGATTTAATGTTAGAAGCACACATCAAAAGTCAGGCACAATTTTATTTGTAGGAAATAATTATTATCTAAAAGGCCTCGACCTATTGCTGGAAGCCGCATCTCAATTAAAAGAAGTTACCACAATTTTTGTTGCAGGACCCTCAAAGCTTGATAAAAAGTTAAATATTCGAATATCCAAACTTCCCAAAAAGATACAGATAATAATATTGGGATCCTTGCAACAAAATGCGTTGTTTGATGAAATGAGAAAATGTGACATTCTGGTTATTCCGGCTCGCGCAGAAGCGCTTGGAGTATCAGTTATGGAAGCATTAGCGCAAGGAATTCCGGTTATTACAAGCGGCGAAGGCGGTTTGAAAGAGGTATTGGAAGGATATCCTTCCATTTGCTCAGATCAAAACAATCTTGATCCAAGCTACCTCGCAAAGAATATAAACCTCGTTTTAAACGAATACTTTCAATACGAGCAGATATTCCTTACAAAAAGGGTTGGCGTATTAAATAAATTTACTGTTCTGAATATGATCTCTAAACTATACCTTACCTATGGTATATAAATCAAACAAATTATATATCGATATTCTATTCTATATTTTCACAATATTGCATACGCTATCATATACTACTGCAATATTATTCAACATAACTTTAGATTATGAACGTGCGGGCTTCGGATTTCTATTAATTCTGCTGTTTTATAAACATCTTGATAAAAAGGCTATTCTATTTAATATAATTCTTTTATACACCTATATAATTGCAGCATTTTTCAGTCCAAACATTAACGAACACATTTCAGATGGCTTGGGATTTTTGCTATATTTTAATGTAATATATATTTATTGGAAACATTTAAGTATTAAGTATCCTGATCATGAGACAGTATTACCTAGAATTTATATGTATTGTTCCATTCCATTTTTAATTTACTTATTACCACTGCTATTTAATCCACAATACATATCTCTTGATTTTTATACAAACCCAAGTTTAGAGCGACTTGGTTTAAAGTCCAGAACTATTGGATGGTCGGCTGCATGCAGTATTCCTTTGATATTCTATTGGGCAAGGAACGTAAGTGTGAAAAGAGTATTTTTAATTCTTCTAGGCGCTGTTTTGATAATTCTCGTAATTGGATCAGGATCCAGATCATCAATGATAGGAGTTTCTATATTTATAATAATTACCATTATAAGGTCCAATATCAAATATAAAATTTACTGGTCGTTCATCTCAATTGCATTTGCCATTTTTATTATAAGTAAATCTGCAGATCTTTCCTTAACACGCCGGGCGCAATTGCATGAAATGGGCGTATCTGATGATTCATTCAGAATGAATCTGATCAATGCCTTTTTACAACATATACCAGAAGATTTTCCACAATCACTGTATCCCGGAGGTTCAGGTTACGAAAATACGCAGGTTAGCCTAAATAAATTTTTTGAGACGCAAGGGTTTGGAACACATAATACTTATATTACCATCTTCCTGAACTTCGGAATATTATCCATTATATTCTTTAGAAAGATCCTTTCGGGATTAAAATATCTTTTCCAAAATAATTATTTATTAAATTATGTGCCCTTTCTTGTAATTTCTTTATCAGAGGATTGTTTCGGTCCTGGACAGCTACTGTTCCCATTACTAATTACTGTGATCGTAATTTCCAAAAAATGAAGCAGGTTTTGGTCATATTACCCTATGCGAATAAACATCTTGAATTGTTTATACAGTATATAAAAAAACATTATGAAGTTGATTATTTTATACATGGCAGTGCAGATAAATATCGAAAGAATATTAAAAATAATGCAATAGAAATTCATTCATTAGATTATTACTCCACTTGTAAAAATCTGTTAAACAAAAAATACGTGATTGTATTTACACATGGGATATTTTACCCATATTTATTTTTTCTCCACCTGGTTTCGCGTGCAACGATCGTAATTTTAAGTGAAGGTTTCACACAAAACTTCAATACAGGTTTAAAAGGTTTTATAAAACGTCTTCATATTAATCAGCTGTCAAGAAGGAACAATATAAATCTTTTTATGTTAGGAGATTCCAGCATAAAAAATCAATATGAACAACTGGTTCCCAACAAGATAAAATATTATACTTACGGTATGTTTCCATCTCTTAGTGTTTTACAAAACAATAAATCAACTCATCAGAACCCGGTTAAGTTCGTTTATGCCGGTCAATTTATCAAACGAAAAAATATTCAATTAATTTTAGATTCCATAACTCAAACTCCTCAATTTCAAAACGGGGAAGCTGAGTTTACCTTTATTGGTGAAGGAGAGGAATTTGATAAAATAAATTCAAATCCGAATGTCAAATTACATAATTCAGTTTCGAAGGAGAATTTGCATATAATCTTATCAAATGCTGATGTAGTAGTGTTAGTTAGCTCCTATGAAGGCTGGGGAGCTATAGTGAACGAAGCATGTTCTTGTGGTTGTGCTTTAATATTAAGCAGAGCAGTTGGTGCTGCAACATTACTTTTCGAAAATAACGTAAATGGATATTTTACCGAAACTTCCCAGGTGGCGCTGTCCAATACTTTTAAAGATATAATGCAAGATAGGAAAAAATTGAGCGAAATGAAAAAAGCTTCTGCCGATATTTTTACCAAAGTTTATGAAGAACATGATCAACAGTTAACAGATATTATTGCTCAGGCAACAAAATTCGATTTGAGCAAGTAAGTTTAAACTCAAGGCGAGATTTAATACAAAAAAAATTAAAATATTTTGAACTTAATAGAAAATGTACATGCCCGGCTTTGGTATTTAAAAAAACTGGGGTTTTCTTATGCAAGTAAAAGAATAATTTATTCCGTTAAAAAGAAGGTATTCACAAAAACATTAAATAGACATCAAATCGATGTTATACAACCAAAATCAACTGAAGCAAAAAACCAGACTGCTCAACAAAAGTTCTTTATCAGCTCTAGAAAGGACATCACGGCACCTAAAGATAAAAATGCAAAACTTAAAGCTACAGTGGAAGATATGTATAATGGAATATATCCATACTTTCAAACATCGAAATTTAAAATTAGTGAAAAGAATAAGTGGTTCTATAACCCATTATCAGAACATACTTATCCTCAAAATATACACTGGAGTAAAGTGACCGATTTTTCAGAAAAAGAAGGTGACATTAAATTTGTTTGGGAAATTTCGAGATTTTGTTATTTGTATGATATAATAAGATATGACCATCATTTTTCACTTGATTCATCTGACTTTGTTTTTGATGAAATTGCAGATTGGATCGCATGTAACTCTGCTGAAAATGGTCCAAATTATTTATCAGGACAGGAAATTGCGCTTAGAATTTTAAATTGGATATATGCGTTGCACTTTTATTCTGAGTCAGAAAGATTAAAAACTTCAATTTATAATAAAATAGTAGATAGTATTCATCAACAAGCCCAGCATATAGATCGTGAACTTCATTTTGCAAAATCATTTGTTCGAAATAATCATTTATTAAGCGAATCGCTTGCACTATTTACTGTAGGTTTAATTTTTCCCCAATTCAAGGAATCAGAAAACTGGGTAAAAAAAGGGCATGAAACTTTTTGCCATGAAATTTTATATCAATTTGATTCCAACGGCGCCTATCTGCAACATTCTTTTAATTATCAAAGGGTAGCAATCCAACTATGCACCTGGTTTATACAGTTATGCCATCTAAATAAAATAAGTGTTAGCAAAAATATAAAGGAAAGGTTATTAAGTGCAGTGGATTTTATGATGACCTTTATCGGAAACAAAAGCACGGGTGAAGTGCCCAATTTCGGAAACAATGATGGTTCACTTTTTTTCCCACTTAATAATGAAGAGCACACAAATTATTATCCTCAGCTTCAGGCAATGGCTTCTGTTTTAGGCACCGATTTAGGAGTTCAATCGTTCGAAGATGTATTTTGGTTTAATATTAACCGTGAGCACATTACAACACTTGAAAAAAAATATGGAATTTTTAATTTTGATGAAGAAGGTTATTATGTGGCATCAGAAGATAACTGTTTAACATTTTTGTGGTGTCCACGTCTTAAAAACAGACCGGCACAAGCAGATATGCTACATGTGGATATTTGGCATAATGGGGAAAATATTCTACGCGACAATGGCACATACTTATATAATACAACACCATCGTTACGCAATTATTTCTTTGGAAGCAGATCGCATAATACTATTCTGTATAATGGTGAGGACCTGATGAAAAAAGGTAAAAGATTTATTTTTTATTTTTGGCCAAAAAAGGTTGCAGCCTGTGTTAGGTCTGTTGATGATACTTTCATTTTTAGCGGCGAAATCGTCATCTATCCAAAAACCAAATCAAGGTTGTCCATTTTAAGAACTATAAAAAAGAAAAAAGATAGAATTGAATGGGAGGTAAAGGATACTTTAAAAAACTCATCAAAGAAAACATGGACCCAGATTTGGAATATTTCCGATTCCTTTTTACGTGAATTTAAAATAGTTGCCAAAGATGAAAATATGATTGCAGTTGAACCAAATATCATTTCAAGCTATACCTCCCCTGATTATGGCATTTTAAATGAAGCAAAACAAGTACACTTTTCTACAATCACAAATTCATTAACAACAGTTATTACCAAAAAGTAAAATGCACATACTACTCATACATCAATACTTTCAGGAAAACGATGATCCCGGAGGATTACGCTGGAATGAGATGACCAGAATGTGGGCGAAGGAGGGACATAAAATTACTGTAGTAGCAGGAATGACACATTATACAAAAGGAATTCGCAATCCAAAATATGGTAAAAAGTATGTTTTTGAAGATGCATTTGCTGACAACATAAAGGTGATCAGAACACATGTTTCTGATTCCTACAACAATAATTTCAGGGGTCGACTTAGAGCCTACTTTTCATTTGTTTTATCCGGAATTTTCGGAGGGTTATTTAAAGCCCGCGAGAAATATGACCTCATTCTGGTTAGTTCACCGCCTTTATCTGTTGGATTTATTGCAATAGTATTATCATTTTTTAAAAGAATTCCCATAATTTTCGAGGTTCGTGATTTATGGCCTGAATCAGCCATAGAGACAGGGATCATAAAAAATAAATTTATGATATGGCTTTCCTATAAACTGGAGAGATATATTTATAAGAAAGCGAAGTTAATTAATGTTGTAACTCCCGCAATGAAAGATGTGCTTATAAAACAAAAAAACATTTCCCCTGAAAAAATTATTTGTATTCCAAATGCTGCTGATTTCGATATTGCAGATTCATTACATAAAAATTTTGACAGAACGGAATTTAGAAAAAAAATGGGTATAGTTGATAAATTGGCACTCTGTTATGTTGGTGCGCATGGATTTGCCAATCACCTGATACAGTTAATCGAAGCTGCCGAATTACTTAAAACAGAACCCGTTGTCTTTATTTTAATTGGGGATGGGATGCAGAAAAAAATGCTGATAGAAGAATCAAACAAAAGAAATCTGAACAATATACTTTTTATTGATTCAGTAACGAAGGAAGATGCTTTAAGGTATATTTTATCGTCGGATATTGGAATATCTGTTTTGAAAAAAATAGACATATTTAAAACAGTATATTCTAATAAAACTTTTGATTATATGGCTTGTAAAAAACCAATATTAATGGCAATTGATGGCATTTCGAAAGAATTGGTCGAAGTATCAGACGCCGGAACATTTGTTGTACCAGAAGACCCGACTGACTTTGCAAATAAGGTGAAATATTATTTGCAAAACAAATCTTTAATTAGTGAACAGGGTGAAAGAGGCTATTCCTATGCTAAGATTCACTTTGACCGAAAAACTTTGGCATTGGGTTATTTAAAATTGATAGAACAATTATTGCATAAAGAAGGCTCAAAAAAAGATTTTAAACCAAAAAATCCGGCAGCAAAAAATGTACAATAAATTTCTTAAACGCTGGTTGGATATCTGGTTTTCATTGTTACTTATCATTCTCTTTTTCCCCCTGTTTATTCTGGTTTCCATAATATGTATTGTTTCATTTAAAGGTCGAATATTATTCAAAC
This sequence comes from Bacteroidota bacterium, assembly GCA_016706865.1. Lineage (NCBI taxonomy): Bacteria > Pseudomonadati > Bacteroidota > Bacteroidota bacterium. The sequence goes on from JADJIS010000001.1 coordinate 161,217, forward strand.
AACAAAGAGTGGGAAAGGACGAGAAGATCTTTACAATATATAAATTCATAACAATGAAACCGCTAACAAATTTCAACTCAAAAGATAGTGATAGATTAACTCCGGCAGGACGTTTTCTTAGACGCAGCTCGCTGGATGAATTGCCTCAATTGTTTAACATTCTAAAGGGCGACATGAGCCTTATCGGGCCACGACCCTTACTAATTAAATATCTTCCATATTATTATGACCATGAAAAAATAAGACATCATATCCGACCCGGACTTACGGGATTAGCGCAGGTAAACGGACGCAATAATGCTTCATGGGACGAAAGATTAAGTTATGACTGTAAATATGTGAAAAATTTATCATTTACAATGGATGTTTCTATTTTTTTCAAAACAATAATACAAATTTTTAAGGCCGAAAATATCCAGGCAGATCCGCGGGATCAAAGAGCAGATTTGGATGAAGAAAGAAAACAGTCGGGTTTTATAACTACACCAGATAAATAAATTGACTTTTAAACACATCGTAAATCATCAATATCATATTAAATAAACTTTCACTTTCTTATATTTACATTTCAAAAATCGGCACTTTAACTCAAGTATGAAATGAATAAAAGGGATTTATGAAAAAAACACAATCTGTAATTATTATTGGTGCATCAGAACATGCCAAAGTAATAGTGGATATATTTGAGAAAGAAGGACACACCAATATAGTAGGCTTTGTAGATTCCAATAAACAAATTGGATCTGAACATGCCGGTTACCCAATTCTAGGTAATGAAGAAATTATTTCAGAACTCCTGAATAAATATCCGGGTTGCAAGCTATTTATAGCAATAGGTGACAACTGGACACGGAAACAGGTCAAAGATAAAATTGACACTTTGGTTCCCAAGACAGAATATATATCTGCCATTCATCCCTCTGCAATCATTGGAAAAAATGTTGTGATCGGAAACGGTGTAGCAATAATGGCTGGAGCAATTATAAATCCCTATTCACAAATTGACAGTTTTAGCATAATTAACACCAGGTCAAGTGTAGATCATGATTGTATTATAGGGAAGTTTTCAAGCCTGGCACCCGGTGTAACATTAGGAGGAAATGTGAAGATCGGAGAATACACCGCGATATCAATTGGAGCAATTATAACACATGGAACTAACATTGGCGATCAGGTTATAATAGGCGCAGGTGCTTTATTATTAAATGATTGTGAAGACAATGCCGTAATGTATGGAACTCCTGCAAAAAAAATTAAAATGCGTGAGGCTGGAGAAAAATATCTTTAATAATTTCTTGAGCTGTTATTAAAAATCCAAATACAAGAATGCAACTAACATATGCGAAAAAATAGAATTTATTTATCCCCTCCTCATATGTCGGAGTATGAAATTAAATATGTTCAGGATGCTTTTGCGAGTAATTGGATAGCACCGCTTGGTCCTTATGTAGATCGATTTGAAAAAGAAATTATAGGATATTTAGGAAGTGGAAATTGTGCAGCCTTAAATTCGGGAACATCTGCCATTCATTTGGCATTAATATTAAGCGGAGTGGAAGCCGGAGATTATGTAATTTGTCCGACCTTCACTTTTTCTGCCACCGCAAATCCCATTTTATATCAAAAAGCTATACCCGTTTTTGTGGATAGTGAAATGGAAACATGGAATATGGATCCTGTACTTTTGCGCAAGGCTATAGAATTTTGTATAAACAAAAATAAAAAACCAAAAGCGATCATAATAGTTCATTTATATGGTATGCCTTGTAAATTGAAGGAGCTTTTAGAAATTGCCGAAGAATATGAAATTCCTGTAATTGAGGATGCAGCGGAATCTTTAGGATCAAAATATAATAGTAAACATACCGGCACATTTGGCAAATTCGGCGTTTTGTCCTTTAACGGAAATAAGATAATTACCACTTCGGGAGGTGGTGCACTGTTTTCAGAGGATAGGACTGCAATTGAGAAAGCACGTTTTCTAGCAACGCAATCGCGAGATAAAGCATTGCACTATCAGCATTCTGAAATTGGATACAATTATAGGTTGAGTAATATATGTGCTGCTATTGGGTGTGGACAGATGGAAGTACTTTCAACACGTATTCAGCAACGAAGAAAAAATTTTGAACTCTATAGTAAATTACTTTCAGAAATTCCCGGAATAAAATTTTTACAGGAATCAAAAAATAATTTCAGCAACAGATGGCTTACCACAATTACAGTAGATCAGGCAATTACAGGCACAAATTGTATGGAAATTATTTCAACACTCGAAAAAGAAAATATTGAGTGTAGGCCACTTTGGAAACCTCTGCATCTTCAACCCATTTTCTCCTCCTTTCCTTCCTTTAATAATGGCATTTCTGAGGCGCTTTTCAACTCTGGTTTATGCTTGCCATCAGGCTCTTCGCTTCACCCTAACGACTTGTCGGAAATATGCGAGACGATAAAGGATTGCATTAGGACATAGTTCCTTATCAGGAAATCTCCTTCAAATCCTTTTTTAAACTGTAGTTTTCACGTACCTTTGTTAATACCCCATGTTTTTCGAATTTAAAGAATGCTTCCGGCTTGATCCGGGGAGTATTATGGCTGACAACTTAAAAAATTATATTAATAGGAAATTCGGCACCCACATTTTATCTAAATGGATCGTGCTTGGTTTTGATATTGTTATTACCATTTTTACATATGGTTTAGCCTATATTTTACGATTCAATTTTAATATTGAAATAATTTCATTTTCCGATTTTGTAAATAACACACTTGCAACAACCGCAATTTTTGCATTGTGTTTTCTCATTTTTAAATCCTATGATGGAATTATCCGTCACAGCGGGATTGCCGATGCTAAACGCCTTATTAAAGCCGGTATTACTGCCACCATAATTTGTATCTCCATTTCACTTATTAACCGAAACCTTGAAGGGGCGTTTCTAATCCTCCCTGCCTCAATAGCAATTATTCACGTTGTTTTAAATATATCGTTATTGGCCTTCAGTAGATATGTTATAAAAGTATTATTTTACCAATCGACAAAACACAATGTATCCCCAACTTCAGTAATAATTTATGGAGCCGGACGACGTGGTGTAAGTGTTTTAAATGCATTGCGCAACGACAATAGTAAAAATTATCAAATTATTGGTTTTCTGGATGATAACAATTCCAAGGTTAATAAAACAATAGAGGGTGTAAAAATTTATCCGCCAAAAAAAATAAATGAACTTATTAAAAAACATTCCGTTAAGGAATTGATAATAGGAATTCATGACCTCGAAAATGCTAAAAAAAATGAGATCGTTGATACTTGTTTGTTATATCAAATTCATGTGAAATACGTTCCGCCTGTAGATGATTGGATAAAAGGAACACTGAGGCTAGATCAACTGCGTGCAATAAAAATAGAAGACCTGCTCGGACGTGAGCAGATTCAGATAGAAAATGAAAATATTAAACTTCAAATCTCTCAAAAAAATATTTTAATTACAGGAGCAGCAGGATCAATTGGAAGTGAAATTGTAAAACAACTTATTTCCTATGCGCCAAAAAAACTTATTTTAATAGATCAGGCCGAAAGTCCATTATTCGATCTGCAAATGGAATTGTATTTCCGGCTTCGTCAACTGCCGGGAATTGAAGTTGAATATATTGTTTGTGATATTACAAATAACAGAAGAATAACTCAGCTCTTTCATCAACATAAACCTAATATAGTATTTCATGCTGCTGCCTATAAACATGTACCGTTAATGGAACTAAATCCTTTAGAGGCAGTGCATGTAAATGTATTTGGATCAAAATATCTCATCGATCTTGCAGTGCAATATCAAATAGAGAAATTCATCATGATATCTACTGATAAAGCAGTTAATCCTACTAATGTTATGGGGGCAAGTAAAAGAGCAGCTGAAATTTATGTGCAGGAAAAATCGAAGGATCTAAAATGTAAAACAGTATTTATCACAACACGATTTGGGAATGTTCTGGGATCCAATGGATCGGTAATAAATTATTTTAGAAAACAAATTGAAGCTGGCGGACCACTTACAATAACCCATCCGGAGGTTACCCGATATTTTATGACAATCTCTGAAGCATGTAAATTAGTTTTGGAAGCTGCAACTATGGGTAAAACGAGCGAAATATATTTGTTTGATATGGGTTCACCCATTAAAATAATAGACCTGGCAACTAAAATGATCCAATTAAGCGGTTTGCAACCTGAAAAAGACATCCATTTTGTATTTACCGGTTTACGTCCGGGGGAAAAATTACATGAGGAATTACTTAATAACAACGAGAATACCCTTGCCACACATCACCACAAAATAAAGATCGCATTAACCGGACATACGGATTCCAATCATGTTGATTGCTGTATGGAACAACTTTGGACGGCATTGCAAAAGAATAACATGGAAAATGCTGTTTCTATTATAAAGGATCTGATTCCGGAGTATATAAGCCAAAATTCGACATTTGAAGTGCTCGATAAACATAATGCAAGCTCAGGAATTCAAGTAACCCAATGAAATTTTACGTTCTAACACCCGAAATAGACCACAAAAGATTATATTTGTTGACCTAAATCGTTACTTAAGTTAAAATGAATAGTTCCGCCACTGAAAATTCTAAGCCCCATAGTGCATGGTTTAGGAAAATAAAAAATCTGATCATACTATTCTGGTGTTTTAGTTTAATAAATGCATGTGGAATTATGCATCCAAACAGAATATTGGATACCGATAAAAAATTTCAATCTCAAACTTTTTTAGATACCATTCCACAAGATTTTAAATTAAAGCACGGTGATGTTATCGAACTTTATGTTTATCCCAAAAAAGGGTATATACTTATTGAATCACAGATCACAACAAATTTAAATACACTAAATCCGCAGGTAATCCGCAACTCAATGCCGTATACTATTGATCAAAACGGCTTAACTAATCTTCCTATAATTGGACAGGTGGAACTTTCTGATTTGACTGAGCAAGAAGCAGAAATTAAATTAACTAAACTTTATAGTGAATTTTATATAGATCCATTTGTTAATGTTTTGATCACAAATAAATTTATAACAGTCTACCGAGGGGGATCAGATGCCAAACAATTAAATATCACACGTCCTGATATTACCATTTTAGATGCCATTGCACAAGCTGGCGGCATTCCTGAAAATGCCAGATCATCCAGAATTAAAATATTGCGTATGGTAAATGGTGTAACCTTAACGGAAGAAATTGATCTATCAGGAATAGATGATATAAAAAAAGCGGAATCTTATATAAAACCAAACGATATAATTTATATTGAACCAGGTATTAATGCACACTTTTTCAGAGAAGTATCTCCTATCATAACAACCGTTTCCAGTATCGTTGTTATATATGCGTTTTTTGCAAATCTGAATAAATAAAGAAATTTAATGGCAAACACCGAATTCCCAAAATCAATTTCGAATACTCCAGTTGAAGATCATTCCTTCGATTGGAAGTTATTTTTAACTGTTGCATGGATCACCAGATGGTGGATAGTGGTATATTTTCTTACAGTCTTATTGTTTGCTTACTTATATATCAGATATGCAACACCTGTTTATGAATCACAAGCTGATGTGCAATTTAAAGATCGGTCAAAGGATAACTCCATTGATCTTGGAATTTTAGTTTCATCTCCTAATGCCGATCGCCTCAATGAGGAAATGACAGTGCTTGAATCAAAAGGTTATAAACTTCAGGCCCTTAAAACTTTGCCAATCAATATTTCATATTTTCTAAGTGAAAGAGTAAAATCGGGCGAGATCTATAAAGCCTCACCTTTTAATGTGACGGCGGAAATAATTGACTCCGCCATAATTGGAACTAAAATAGATTTTCAAATTAAAAATGAAAAGAGTTATAGCATTACATACGATTACGATGGAGAATATCTGAAATTTGATTATGAGTTTGACAAAAATTACAATACTCCCGCATTCAATATTAAATCGCATTTAAACAAAGCAGATAAGTCTGACTACTCTAAACACTTTTATTTTGTGATCAATGATATTAATGCAATGTCAGAACAAATTGAAAAACAGATTGACATAGAAGTGGATAATTTATATGGCGGGAAAATTATTATTAATTACCGGGATAAAAACAGCAACAAAACCAAGGATGTTGTAAATACCATAGCGGAAGAAATAGTTAATTTAAGTTTAGACAGAAAAGCAAACGGCGCAAAACTGATCATTTCCTTTATACAAGATCAAATTGATTCACTGGAAAAGGAATTGTATGACCAGGAAACAATTTTAAAGGATTTTAAAAAAGAAAACCTGATCATAAGTCCTGAATTATCTGAATCAAACGTTGTAGATAAACTTAGTGCTATTGACCAATCGAAATTTGAAGTGATGTTGGAAGAAAAAAGTCTGCAGTGGCTGAAAGACTTCACAAATAACAAAAACAACGACATTGCTGCTCTTGCCAACTATTTTGGAGATTTTAAATTCAACGACTTTTCCCCTTATTTAAATTCATTATTAGCGCTGGAAAAGGAAAAAGAAGATCTCGGTTTGAGTGTACCGGCAAGTGATCCACGTTTAACCTCAATTAATAAACAAATAGCACAGGTTAAACAAAATTTTAGTGAAGCAATTTCTAATGCGGAAGAAAAACTGAATGTACGCAAACAATATCTTGCTGAAGAACAACGTAAATATGAAAACGAATTTTTACAATTACCGGAAATTCAATCTGAATATGCACGTTTAACACGATTGAACGATCTGAAGGAAAAGTATTATTTATTATTATTGGAAAAACAATCAGAATATGAAATTACACTTGCCGGGATGAGCAGTGATTATATTATATTGGATGCCGGAAAAAAAGGCGGACTAGTGGCTCCCGTAAAACCTCAAATCTGGGGTATATGTTTATTACTGGGAATAGGATTAAGTTTTGCCCATGTTTATGTTAAATTTGTTTCTCATCACACTATTATTGGCGTGCCGGATGTGGAAAAGGCAACTAATGTTCCATTGCTCGGGGTATTACCTCAATTTCTTAAAACGAAATCTGAACTGGCACAGATCGTTGTAAATAAAAATCCTAAATCACATATTGCGGAAGCATTTAGAACTATCAGGAGTAATATTCAATACTTTCTTACAAACAATAAAACTGATGGCCATTTAATATCCATTACCTCAACAGTTAGTGGCGAAGGAAAAACATTTATGGCACTAAATATAACTACAGTAATTGGTGCAATCGGAAAAAAAGTAATACTTGTAGATTTTGATCTTCGCAAACCAAAAATTCACCGGGCTCTTGGATTAAAAAATGATAAGGGTGCAAGTACAATTTTGATACGTCAATATAAACCGGAGGAGTGCATTCAATTTTCTACAGAATGCGGATGCGATGTGTTAACTGCTGGTCCTGTTCCACCAAATCCTGCTGAATTATTAATTGGTAAGGAAACGGATATATTACTGGAATATCTCAAAGCTAATTATGATTATGTAATTATTGATGGACCTCCTGTAGGAATTGTATCCGACTCTCTGCCGCTTATGTCGAAGGTGGATCTTTCTATTTATATATTAAGAGCAAATTATTCAAAAATAAATTTCATTGGTAATATCAACAGATTATATTACCATAACAAGTTGACAAATTTATGTATTGTTGTTAACGATGCAAATGCCAGTGGAACAGAATATGGTTATGGATATGGATACGGTTATGGATATGGTGATTCCGCTTATCACGATTATTATACTGATGAAGATTCTCATCCGTCATTATGGAAAAGATTTTTTAGATCAACCAGAAAAACAAAATTATAATTTCAATTCGGCTTTAAGGAATTTTCCTGTGTAACTTTCTTTAACTTTAACGATCTCTTCGGGGGTGCCTTTTGCAATAATATTCCCTCCGCCATGTCCTCCTTCAGGACCTAGGTCGATAATATGATCAGCTAATTTTACAACATCAAGATTATGTTCAATAATTAATACGGTATTTCCCTTATTCACCAGATCATTAATTACATTCATTAATACCCTGATGTCTTCAAAATGTAATCCGGTAGTTGGCTCATCAAGTATGTAAAAAGTATTTCCTGTATCTTTTCTGGATAATTCTTCTGCAAGTTTTACGCGTTGTGCTTCTCCACCACTTAGGGTTGTTGATGATTGACCCAATTTGATATAACCGAGTCCCACTTCTTGCAAAGTTTTTATTTTCTTGAATATACGCGGATGATTTTCGAAAAATTCCACCGCATGATCAACTGTCATATCCAATACATCGGCTATATTCTTCCCTTTAAAATAGATCTCTAAAGTTTCACGGTTATACCTTTTGCCTCTGCATTTTTCGCATTCCACATAAACATCGGGTAAAAAATTCATTTCAATAACCTTCATTCCACCACCCTCACAAACATCACATCTTCCACCTTTCACATTAAAAGAAAATCTACCAGCCTTATATCCACGAATTTTAGCTTCGGGAATCAAAGCATACAAATTTCTGATCTCTGAAAAAATATCAATATAGGTAACGGGATTTGAGCGAGGGGTTCTTCCAATTGGAGACTGATCTATCTCTATAACTTTATCTATATGTTTTAATCCATCAATTTTATTATATGGCAAAGGTTTTTTAAGTGAATTATAATAATGTTGTTGCATGATGGGAAATAAAGTTGCATTTATCAAACTTGATTTTCCACTACCGCTCACTCCGGTAACACAAATTAATGTTCCCAAAGGAAATTTGACATCTACATTTTTCAGATTATGTCCAACCGCACCTTGCAAACTAATTTCCTTTCCATTTCCCTTTCTCCGCACCTTAAGATATTCAATATTTCTTTCGCCTCGTAAATATTCCGCAGTTAGTGTGTCGGCTTTTGCAAAATCTTCCGGCGTTCCTTCCCCTACTAATTTCCCGCCGTGAATTCCTGCACCGGGTCCGAGATCCAATACATAATCTGCATGCATCATCATATCCTTATCATGCTCCACCACCAAAACAGTGTTTCCACTATCACGCAATTCTTTTAATGCTTCGATCAATTTATTATTATCCCTCTGGTGTAAACCGATGGACGGTTCATCCAATATATAAGTTATTCCAACTAACTGCGACCCAATTTGTGTTGCCAGGCGAATACGTTGCGATTCACCACCACTTAAAGTTCTGGTTGGCCGGTCGAGTGACAAATAATCCAAACCTACATTCTTAATAAACCCAATTCTCGATCGTATCTCTTTTAAAAGATCTTTGGCAATTAATTTTTGTTTTGCCGACATCCCAGATTCCACATTTTCGAACCACAATTGAAGATCTTTAATATCCATTTGCGATAACTCGGAAATATTTTTACCATCCACTTTAAAATAAAGTGCTTCTTTCTTTAATCTGGTACCATTACATTCATCACAAGTGGCTTTCACCATAAAATCTTCAGCCCATCTACGCATATTTTCTGAAATTGAATCAGAGAAACAACGTTTAATTAATTTTGTAAGTCCGCCGAATTCCAATGTATACCATCTGTCGGCATCACCTAAAAATATGGTATCATCATCCGGTAATTCCGCATCACCTTCACTGCCGAATAATATTGCATTTAAACCTTTTTTCGGAATGTCTTTTATTGGTGTTGATAATGAAAATTTATATTTTGTGGCAATGGATTTTATTTGTTTAAACAAAATATTTTCGCGAAATTCTCCAAGAGCAACAATTCCTCCGTTGTTAATTGTTTTTGTTGCATCGGGGATAAGTGTTTCTAAACTCACTTCATATACAACACCTAATCCTTTGCATTTAGTGCACGCACCGTAAGGTGAATTAAACGAAAACGCATTTGGGGAAGGTTCTTCATAACTTATTCCGGAAACGAGACACATTAATTTTTTAGAATAATTAAATATTTCGTTGGTATCGGAATTCATCACCATTATGAAACTCTTTCCCGATTTAAGTGCTTGTGCCACACTTTGTTTTATTCTGATATGATCATCTTCATCCACTTTAAATCTATCGATCACTATTTCAATATCATGAATTTTATATCTGTCAACCTGCATTTTAGGTAAAAGATCTTTTATCTCACCATCTATGCGCACTTTTAAATATCCCTGCTTGCGAATTTGTTCAAATAACTCGCGATAGTGTCCCTTTCTTCCTCTAACCAAAGGAGCAAGCAATACAATTCTTTTCCCCTTAAATTTTTTAATGATACTTTCTACAATTTGTTCTTCGGTGAAACGCACCATTTTATCGCCGGTAACATAACTATAAGCATCAGAAGCACGAGCATATAATAATCGTAAAAAATCGTAAATTTCTGTGATGGTACCTACAGTAGATCTCGGGTTTTTGTTTGTAGTTTTTTGCTCAATGGAAATAACCGGAGAAAGTCCCGTAATATTATCTACATCAGGACGCTCAATTGCACCAAAAAACTGGCGTGCGTAGGCAGAAAAACTTTCCATATATCTGCGCTGCCCTTCTGCATAAATTGTATCAAAAGCCAGAGAACTTTTTCCACTCCCGCTCACTCCGGTAATTACAACCAAACTATTTCGCGGAATAGAAACATTAATATTTTTGAGATTATGCACTCTTGCACCCACCACTTCCAGGTAGGGAATATTTTTTTCACTAATAGCAGGCAAAAAATCTTTTGTTGGTATTGTATCTTTTTTAACGTTTTTCACTCTTCAGGCACCCGAAATTTGGTGCAAAGGTACGGATTTCAAAAGGGAAAAAATAAGAAAGCGCAGATATAGTAATTTCCTTAACTAAACTTTAGCACAAAAGGCCAGCGAAATAATTTCAAGGTATTACTGCGATACATTTCAGCTCAATGGCAATTGCAGTAGGCAGTGATGTGATTCCAACGGTGGTCCTGCATGGCTGGTTTTCTTTGAAATATTCTGCATAGATCCTGTTATAAGTGGCAAAATCTCTTTTTATATCGGTTAGAAAAACGGTTACATCCACAATATCCCCCCAGCTGGCGCCCGAGGCTTCCAGCACTGATTTCACATTCGAAAACACCGAATGACATTGGGCTTCAAAATCAAATTTTAAAAAATTTCCTTGTTTGTCAACTTCTAATCCCGGTATATTATTAGTACCTGCCTCCCGTGGGCCTATACCGGAAAGGAATAATAAATTTCCAACTTTACGTGCATGAGGGTATAAACCAACAGGTTCGGGTGCTTTTGTGGTATTAATAATATTATCGCTCATGCCCCAAATATACTTTCAAAATTCAAAACCGGGGAGGAAAAGATGCTGGATTAAAATTTTTAGATACTGTCTTCCGTTATTAGATGCTGAGAAGTTGTGGATTTTGAATACAATCTGAATCTTTTATAAAACCTAAAACCATTCAAAATGAAAAGTTTTACACTTTTACTTCTTACTTGTTCGGTATTTCTATTTTCTCAATGCGACAACAACACTCCTGATTCACCTGTTACCGGTTCTTCCACTACCCTGGAAAAATTTACCGAAGAACCTCCTGCTGAGCTCATAGCATTAGCTAAAGAAACCAACGACAGTGTTGCAAAAACCACTGCAACCATCAATGGCAAGAAAAAGGACAGAACTGCTCTCGACAAAAAATTGAAACTTTCCATCGATGAGGAAATCGAGCGGCAATTAATGTTAAATCCCGATCTGCCATCCTTGAATACTGCGGACGATGCTTTCAGCAAACTAACTATCGAATTATTTATGGATCTATCGAAAGCAACCGGTGGAGAAACATATTTAATTCAAAATGCAAGTTATGTTGTACAAGCGATAACCGATATCATCAAAAATTATATGAGCAGCGAAACGGATCTTGTTTTTGTGATCGACAAAACAGGAAGCATGCGCGATGATATTGATGAAATAAAAAATAGTGTGAATAAGATCATTAAGGCAATTGATGAATATGATAATACCCGTATTGGATTTACATTTTATGGCGATAAAAATGCTGACGGAAATAAATGGTTCAGTAAATATGAGTTGACAAACGATTACGAAAGTGCTAAAAATGTAGTAAAAAATATTGTTACCGTTGGCGGTGGCGACGATCCGGAAAGCGTGAACGATGGTCTTGCAAAAACAATTCAGGAAATGAATTGGGGTGAAGGTAGAAGACGAGTAATTTTATTATTGGGAGATGCGCCAAGCATTAAACCACCATTTTCTGATTATGTTTTGGAAGATATTATTGCCATGGCAAAAGCAGAAAATGTTACAATGAATTTTTATCCTGTTGTAATTGGAATGAAAGGAAGTTTGGAAGGCATTTTAAAAGCGAAAGAAATTGTAGCTGAGCCCAAACCTATTATTTCTTCACTGGCACCCAATCCTGCTACAAATTATACTTTAGTAAAAACAGGAGAAATTGCAGATTACACAAGTGAAGTTTTCGACATTAATGGCAAATTAGTTTATACCAAAAATTTTCATGGTGATAATATTTCCATTATGACCGACCAATTTCCAAGTGGAGTATATATTGTCAGAATATTAAATAATACAAACAGCACAGTGGATACAAAAAAATTTGTTGTTAAAAGGTAATAGTATTATAGTTCCGATTGAATTAAAATTAACTGTATTCCAATCCTTTTCAACCTAAAACAAATTTTATGAAAACTTATATCCTGGTCTATTTTATATGTGCTGCTTTTATTTTGTCGGGTTGTGTCAGCAATTCATCTCCTGACGAGCCACTTCCTACACTTTCCAATACCTTAGAAAAAAATGTTGGGTCGATCAATATAGAGGAATACATTTCGGAAAAACCTGAATTAAAGGATACTGTTTTAACAGCTGAAATTAAAATTTCACCATTAACTGAAAAAGTATCGGATGCAGTTTTACCTAATGTATCACTAAACAATGAGGCATTAAAAAGTGAAAGGTCTCAGATCTTAGAAAAAAAGATCAATGAAGAAATTGAACGGCAGCTATTATTGAACCCGGAATTACCTTCTCTACTTACAGCTGCCGAAATTTATGAGCAGACCACCATCCAATTATTCACGGGTTTATCGGAAGCCACAGGTGGTGAAACATTTATGATAGACAATGCTGATTATGTTGTTAGAATAATTAAAGAAATAATTAAAAATTATCTGACAGATAAAACTGATTTTGTTTTTATGGTAGATAGAACAACAAGCATGGATGACGATATTGATGCTATTAAAGAAAGTATAAATAAAATTATTAATGCTTTGGAAAATTTTAAGGATGTTAAAGTGGGATTTACCTTTTACGCCGATAAAAATACGGATGGTGGAAGATGGTTTAAAATGCATAAATTGGACAAAGATTTAAATGTTGCCAAACACATTATTAATACGACTTTTACCTATGGTGGTGGATTTGATCTTCCGGAAAGTGTAAATGATGCAATTGTGAAAACAATAGATGAAATGAACTGGACAACAGGAAGACGAAGAATGATATTGCTAATTGGCGATGCACCGAGTTTGGAACCTCCTCTTAGCACATATACTTTGTCGCAGGTAATAGGTAGAGCTGTAAACGCAGAAGTTACCATGAATTTTTATCCTGTTATAATCGGATTGCAACAAGATATAAATGGTATTTTTAAAAAAGAAGATCCTTTTTCTTTGGCAGATAATATTAACATTACTATAGCCCCAAATCCCGCAACAAATTACACCTTAATAAAAACGGACGTGATCGCAGATTATAAATTAGAAGTATTTAATATACATGGTGGATTAATATATTCGAAGGAATTCACAGATAATAACATCTCTATATTAACGGATGCATATAGTACCGGAGTGTATATTACAAGATTAATAAATACTACAACGAAAGAATCTGCCACACAAAAATTTGTAGTTAAACATTAAGCATAACCAGTTAATTTCTAAAAACAAAAAAGGAAGTATAATTAAATTACACTTCCTTTTTGTTTTAATATTTTATTGAAATTATTTCACCCTTAATTTTTGACCTGGTCTTAATATTTTTTTGGATGAAATTCCATTGAGTTTACATAATTTACTTACCGTAGTTTTATTGCGGGAAGCAATTTTACCTAAGGTATCCCCTTTTTTAACAGTATAATATTTTTTTCCTGTTGTTGTGGTTGATGCAGTTGTTGTTGGTTTAAAGTGATCTTTCTTTAAGTAAAATACTTCTGAAGTAAGCACACTATTTTTAAAATCAACTAAATATTTAGGATTTATTGCTGCACCGCGATATCGTATTTCATAATGTAAATGCGGGCCGGTACTTCTTCCAGTGCTACCACCTAATCCAACTTTATCTCCAGCTTCCAGTGTGTCACCTTCCATTACAAGAATTTTTGATAAGTGACCATAATAAGTTTCCAGACCGTTAAAATGTTTAACTACAACCAGATTTCCGTAACCGGAAACATAATCCGATCTTTTAACTATTCCATCGAAGGCGTTAAAAACATCATCACCTGTTTCGAGATCAAGATCAATTCCTGAATGGAACCTGCTATGTCTCCATCCGAAGTCGGAATTTATTTTACTGTCATGTAATGGAAAAGTATAGCAGTTACTTCTGGGACTAACCAGAAAAACCTGAATACTATCTATCATTTTTGCGGGGTCGAATATTTCGCCGGCATTAAGTTCGTTTGTTGCGAACAATTCATCGTATGATTCAAAATCTTCTGCATCCTCCGGTGAAGTATAATCCAAACCACCAATATTTTCGTTTTCGGCACTTTCACCAAGGCGAATATTTTCACCTAAAATTGCCAATTCCTCACTAATAGGAAGTTGAACTATTTCTGGTTCAGGTCTATGATTACGTGTAGTATTATTTTGGGTATAATTGTTATTGAGCCTAGATGGCGCCGCTATTTCTTCCGTGTTATTGAGATAAAAATCTTCAATAAACTGGGGTTCATAGGTAACAATTGTAGTATTTGCATTTTCACTTTTAATTGATGCTGTATACATTCCGCAGGAACTTATCAGCATAGTAACCGCTATTCCGGTAATTAATAATAGTGTGGGGGTTTTTTTGTTGTTTTTTAATAAAGTCACTTTCCTCCGTTTTAAAGTTTGATACAAATATTTTTAGGTTCGGTAAAGAAACGCATGGCTTCTAAACCTCCTTCGCGACCCACTCCGGAGTTCTTCACGCCCCCGAATGGTGTCCTTAGATCCCTCTCTAACCAGCAGTTTATCCAGACAATCCCTGCCTCGATCTGCTCTGCCATGGTATGAGCACGACCCAAATGATTGGTCCAAATTACGGCTGCCAATCCGTATTCACTATTATTTGCCAAATTTATGGCTTCACTTTCGGTATTAAAAGGTTGGATACTCACAACTGGACCAAAAATTTCTTCCTGTATTGTCCTGCATTGTGGACTTAATCCTTCAATCACCGTCGGCTGAATAAACCAGCCATTTTTAAATTCTCCTTCTAAATGAACTGCTTCACCACCACATAAAATGGTTCCGCCTTCTTCTTTAGCTAAGTCGATATACGACAGTATTTTATTGTAATGTGTTTCCGAAACAACCGCTCCTATGGTGGTTTCTTCCAATCTTGGGTCTCCAACTTTCATTTGATTTGCCATTTCAACAAAGTCTTTTTTAAACTTCTCGAAAATGCTTTGCTCAACATAAATTCTGCTTCCGCACAAACAAATTTGCCCCTGATTTGTAAAAGAACTGCGAACTGTGGTTGCAAGCATGTGGTCATAATCGCAATCTGCAAATATAACAACTGGGTTCTTGCCACCCAACTCCAACGACAACTTTTTAAACATTGGCGCAGCAATTGTGGCAATTTCCTTACCTGCTCTGGTGCTTCCGGTGAAGGAAATTCCTTTAATTGCAGGATGTTTAACTATAGCAGCCCCTGTTTTCGGACCTGTTCCGTGTATGATATTCAGCACCCCTGCCGGCAATCCGGCTTCCATGCAAATTTCAGCTAATAAAGTTGCGGTGTTTGGAGTAATTTCTGATGGTTTTCCTATTACACAGTTACCGGCAGCTAATGCTGGAGCAATTTTCCATGTAAAAAGGTAAAGCGGAAGATTCCAGGGAGAGATACAACCAACAACGCCAATTGGGTTGCGTACAGTATAATTTATGAATTTTCCTTTTTGATTGTGGCTTTCGGAGCTGAATTGCAGTGCAGCTGAGGCAAAAAACTCAAAATTATCACGAGCCCTGCTAATGTCCATGCGTTTTGCCAAAGCGAGTGGTTTACCCGAATCCATTGATTCTGCCTCAGCTAAAAGGTCAAATTTTTCGTCGATAAGTTGTGCAATGCGATGAAGAATTCGGCTTCGCAACGTAACCTCCAGGGTCGACCATCCGTAAAAGGCTTTTTGAGCAGCTAAAACTGCCATTTCGACATCTCTTTCGTCGGAATCGGGAATTTTTGAGTAAACAGAACCTGTTGCCGGATTGTAGTTATCCAGATAATTGCCACTTACAGGCGGCTGAAGTTTTCCTCCAATGTAATTTGATAATATGAGCAAACCGTGTCCGTAAAGGTTGATAATTGGTTAATGGCTGCGAAGATAAGGATTGAGGAGGGAATGAGGAAATGTTCGAAGGAGATTTAAGGAAAATTAGGAAATGGCGTGAGTGGTGAATAGGGTGTGGTGAGAATACTCTGAGTGAAACTTTAATTCAGGGTCATGAAATGAGTTATGAGTAATGAGTAATGAGAATGATCCTAGAGAACCTAATACTATTACTCCTGACTAATGACTATTGACTAATGACTATTGACTCCCGGATTCACGCCTCATGCTTGACGATTCACGACAACTATCTTTTTTATTAACCAGAAATTACCTATCATTGAATTCACTTAAAAACAAAATATTCAACTATGGAAAATCAATCAACAATTAAATTATTTGAGCAAAAACAGGTCAGAAGTATTTGGAATGATAAAGAAGAAAAATGGTATTTTTCAATTATTGATGTAATTCAAGTGCTAACAGAAAATGAAAGACCCAGGAAGTACTGGAGTGATCTTAAAACCAAACTTACCAAGGAAGGAAGTGAACTGTCCGAAAAAATCGGACAGTTGAAACTGAAGGCTGAAGATGGCAAAATGAGGTTTACAGACATAGCTGATACAGAACAACTATTCCGTTTAATACAATCAATACCATCCCCAAAAGCAGAGCCATTTAAAATGTGGATCGCAAAAGTTGCACGAGAAAGGATTGACGAAATACAGGATCCTGAGATCGGGTTTGATAGATTAATGGAAACCTATCTAAAAAAAGGTTATTCAAAAGAATGGATTAATCAACGCTTAAAAAGTATTGAAGTAAGAAAAGAACTTACTGATGAATGGGAGAATAACGGAGTAAAAAAAGGACAGGAATTTGCAATTTTAACGGATGAAATTACTAAAGCTTGGAGCGGGTTAACGGTTAAACAATACAAAAAACACAAGGACTTAAAAAAGGAAAGTTTAAGAGACAATATGACCAATTTAGAATTGGTTTTAAATATGCTGGCAGAAGCAACAACAACGGAAATAAGCAAAGAAAAAAAACCAAAAAACTTTAAAGAAAATAAAATAATTGCGAATCAAGGAGGCACTATTGCCGGGAATACCAGAAAACAAATAGAAGAAAAAACCGGAAAGAAAATAGTTAGTAAAAATGCTGCAAGTAAATTATTAGAAAATACATCTGCACAAAAAAAGAAAAAGATAATCAAATAAAATGAATTTAAGTTGCAGGAAAAAATAACGCTCGGGAGCAAATTTTTTTGAATAGCCCCGTAAGAATTGCGCACTTTCTTTCTAGCCCCGACTGACGTGGAAACCCCCGCAGGGTTAAAGTAAATTTTAAGGGAAACAGGAATAATAATTATCAGATATCTCTTACTTGGCGTAGAAAATGGCGGGAGTTGCAACAAAAGGCGGGACCGAAAGGTGGTAAGAACGCCGAGGTGTGTGCTCCAAATTAATTTAATTGGTCAGCTTCAATGTTTTATCTTTGTGACCAAATTTGAAAAAACGACATGAGTAGTAATCACAGTGAACTGGAATTAATCAGAAGAGAAAGTTTAATGGCTTTGCGCAATATGGGAATTGATCCCTATCCTGCCGAGGAGTTTGAAATAACACATAACTCTGCTTATATTCTTGCAAATCATCCTGAAAAAACAGAAGAATTGCAAAAAATCAGTTTTGCAGGAAGGTTAATGGGAAAACGCATTATGGGAAAAGCTGCATTTGCAGTTTTACAGGATAGTGCTGGAAAAATACAGATATATGTGAAGGGAGATGAAATTTGTCCGGGTGAAGATAAATCGATGTATGAAGAAGTATTTAAAAAACATTTGGATATTGGAGATATAATTGGTGTAAAAGGATATGTATTTACCACTAAAACAGGCGAGACAACAATTCATGTTAGCGAATTTAAATTGTTGAGTAAAAGTTTGCGCCCTTTACCAATTGTAAAAACAGATACGGAAGGAAATGTTTTTGATGCATTTACAGATTCGGAACAACGCTATAGAATGCGTTATGTTGATCTTATTGTAAACCCGGATGTAAAAGAAGTATTTATTAAAAGAAGTAAATTAGTAAATACCATGCGCAATTTTTTAAATGCTCATGGATATATAGAAGTGGAAACTCCTATTCTTCAACCTCTTTATGGTGGCGCAGCAGCGCGTCCGTTTACCACACATCACAATGCTTTGGATATGACATTATATATGCGTATTGCAAATGAATTGTATTTAAAAAGATTAATTGTTGGGGGATTTGACGGCGTATATGAATTTTCAAAAGATTTCCGCAATGAGGGAATGGACAGATTTCACAATCCGGAATTTACGCAGATAGAATTTTATGTTGCGTATAAAGATTATAACTGGATGATGGATTTTACGGAGGAGATGATAGAAAAAGTTGCGATAGAAGTAACAGGCTCTACAGAAGTACAGGTTGGAGAAAATATTATTTCGTTCAAACGACCTTGGAAAAGATTTACCATGTTTGAAGCAATTCAACATTTTACGGGAATTGATATTTCGCAAATGGATGAGGCTGCAATTTATAAAACAGCGAAAGAATTACATGTACGTGTAGATGCAACGATGGGTAAAGGAAAATTAATTGATGAGATATTCGGCGAAAAATGTGAACCATTTTTAATACAGCCAACATTTATTACGGATTATCCGGTGGAGATGAGTCCGCTTGCAAAAAAACACCGCACGGTGGAAGGTTTAGTGGAAAGATTCGAAGCAATTTGCAATGGAAAAGAAATGTTGAATTCTTTCAGCGAATTAAATGATCCCATTGATCAGCGCAATCGTTTTGAAGGACAATTGGAATTAGGAAAACGCGGTGATGAAGAAGCGATGCAATTAGATGAAGATTTTTTACGCGCCTTGGAATACGGAATGCCGCCAACTGCAGGTATCGGAATTGGTATCGATAGATTAACCATGATCATGACAAATCAACATGCGATACAGGATGTGTTGTTGTTTCCACATATGCGACCGGAAAAAAATTGACAATTGACAATTGATAATGAAATACGATGGCCTCACAGGAGTTGAAAACCTGTGTAGGTCTTAGGGAAAGAATATTCTATAACCTACTTTTAATAAAAGGTATAATAATAGCATTATCATTAATTAGTGAAGCTCGTAGCAAATAATATCCGGACGGAATATTTGAGATGTCGATTAATAAATTATTTTCTTCAGAAGTTAGATCATTAATTCTAAAATTTATTTTTTGACCGGTTGCATTTATTATTTCAATTGTTTCAATTTCAGAAATTGCAAAATTAGTTTGAATGTTTAACTCTTCAAGAACAGGATTGGGGTAAATGACTATATTTTGTAAAGCTGAATTAACTGTCGATGCATTTACTACTATGGTCTTACTGTATTCATAGGAATAATCGGTATTAATTATTTTTAATCTGTAATACGCTTGTGAATTATTCAGATCATCATCGGTAAATTGGTATAACTGCTCAGATGAAGAATTTCCTGAAGCTTTAATAATTCCTATTTCATAAAAATTTCCATCCGGCATCATTTTTTCAACTATAAATTCCAAGGTATTTATTTCGCTTGATGTGATCCAATTTAATTGTATTGCACTTTCAAATATAGTTGCATAAAAATCTTTTAATATTATTGGCAACAAAAAATCACAGGGCCCAACAACAGGTGGTAAAACATATCGTGTTGCATCATTATAAACCCAATTTGCAGAATTATTATAATCAGAAATAGTTGCAGGATCGGGCAATAATAAACAGTTTACAATTCCATTATCGTTATTATTTAATAAAACACAATTTGTGCCTGCAGTTAATCCGGTTGGGATGGAAGTTTGATTTGAAGTGGTTGCCGGCGACCAAACTCCGTTAAAATTTATACATGCAATAAAATTAGGAGCAGCAATTGAACCCGTATAACATATGATCTGGTCTCCAGTGGTTGCTAATGCCATTTGTTGAGTAGACAGTGTTGAGTTTAATGTTCCTGAAGTGGCATTTGCACCTGCATCCAACACTCCGGTTCCAAAAATTGTAAATACTCCTCCAACCCCACCTGTAAAAGTTATAATTGTATTTGTGGCCAATCCACCCGCCGGCACATTCCATTGGATATGGCCTTCGAAACCATAAAAATTTGTGCCATTCCATCCCGCATCCGTAAAAAAAATAGGAACTCCCGATTCTATATAATTGGTTGCAATGATGGAAAATTGATCTGCATTATCAGAATTAAATCCCAAAAAAGCAATATCCCCAATGGAAACTGTTTGAGATAAAATATTAGTGTGCGTTATAAAAGGGAGAAATAAAATCAAAATGTATATCCTTAATTTCATACTCCGTAAATGAAGTACAAAGTTGCAATGCAGATATTACCTGAATATTAAGCAGATGTTTAAAGTGCGATAATTATAATAATTGACAATTGATAATTGACAATTGACAATTAAACAGCCATCATCGTATGTCCTATGTCATATGTCCTATGTCATATGTCCTATGTCATATGTCCTAAGTCCTTCTCAACGGAATCTATCCATTGATTTAACAAGATCTTCATCTTTTTTGATGTTGCGACGGGCAAACCCGTTACAAATTAAAATTGCGATAGGCAAACCTAATGCTATCGGAAAATTTTCGTCCCCGAATTTTGTAGATGCAAAAAAACTTGCTCCTGTAAGAGCAACCCCTAAGATCAGATTTATGAAACACAATTTCAATTGCAATTTTCTATCCTTGAACTGCGATATTGCAAAAAGAGCGATCAGCGCTATAGCAATGCAAAGAGAGGTTACCAAAATATCACCTTTAGCCAATAATAGTAATCCGTCCCTTTCAGAAATGGGTAAAAATAAAAACAGGATGGATGCAATCGCTACAAGAGCTAAAAAAACAGTTTGAATACGTTGCCACATGGGACAAAAATAAACACAAATTGACAATTGACAATTGATAATTGACAATTCAAACCTTCGGTTTGATTAATTTTGGGCGGAAATGCGGTATTTTTTGGAGATTGCGTATAAGGGGACGGGCTATGTTGGCTGGCAGATTCAGCCGAATGGGGTGAGCGTGCAACAGAAGGTAGATGAGGCATTACAGACTATTTTGAGGGATGATATCCATTGTTTAGGCTGCGGAAGAACCGATGCTGGAGTGCATGCAGAACAATTCTTTTTGCATTTTGATACGGATAAAATTTTCCCGGATAATTTTATTCTAAGAATAAATACATTTTTACCTCAAGGTATCGCGGTGAAAAAATTAATCCCTGTACACGAAAAAGCACATGCGCGATTTGATGCTACCATGCGTGCATATGAATATCGTGTTACATTCAAAAAAAATGCATTTTTAAATGAATTATTACTTTACAGACATTTAGACGATCTCGATTTTGATCTCATGCATAAAGCATGTGAGATCGTAAAAAAATATAATGATTTTCCGTCCTTTTGCAAAAGCAAACAGGGTTCAAAAACTACTATTGTAAATATTAAAGAACTTTATTGGCGTAAAGAAGGAAATCTCAGTATTTTATATGTCTCTGCTGATCGTTTTTTACGCGGTATGGTCAGATTAATGGTAGGAGCAATGATTCAGATAGGGAAACACAAAATGACGCTCCAGGAATTTGACGAAGGGATAAAAAACAAAGAGCGATTTAAAATGGCAATGTCAGCTCCAGGTCATGCATTGTTTCTTATAAAAGTTCAATATCCTTACATTTCGTAAAATTATTGCGGGATAACTTCTCCTTGTTCCATTGTCATTTTATGGAAGTGTTCATTAATTTTTTCCAACATTGAATTTTCTTTTTTATTCTCTATTACCCTTCCATCAATTTCTGATACAGCAGTAAGTTCTCCCATAGTGCCCGTGGTAAAAACTTCATCTGCATTATAAAACTCGGTCAGTGATAAATTTTTCAAATGAATTTGAAAATTATTACTAACACATATTTCTATTACTTTTTTTCTGGTGATACCCGGCAAACATGCATCTGCATTTGGTGTGTAAATAACATTATTTTTAATCATGAAAATATTGCAGGCATTTGTTTCAGAAACAAATCCGAGATTATCGAGCATTAAAGCATCATCCATTCCTGCAATGTTTGCTTCAATTTTAGCGAGAATGTTATTGATCAAATTATTATGATGAATTTTAGAATCAATATGCATGGGCGAATTTCTTCTTATGGAAGCTGTGATTAATTTGATGGATCCACTGTAAACCGGTTTTTTCCATTCCGCTAAAACAATAAGTGTACATCCCTTTTGATTTAAACGGGGATCCATTCCGGAAGTGATCTTTTCGCCACGTGTCAATGTCAAACGGATATGGGCATTGTGATTCATGCCATTCGCTTTTAATGTTTCAAATATTGCATTTTTAATATATTCTTTGGTCGGCACATTTTTAAACAACATTGCATGTGCGCTTGCATGTAACCTTTCAAGGTGCTCATCTAAACAAAATATTTTTCCATTATATATTCGCAACCCCTCCCATACTGCATCTCCACCCTGCACTGAGGAATCAAAAACAGAAACCTTTGCCTCGTTTCGAGGGTGTAATTTATTTTCGACCCAAATGAAAATATTTTCGTTTTGCGGATTGAATTCTTGTTGCATAATTATATTTTTATAGCATGACGAATAAGTGCATCGTAATATACTTTTGCCTCTAAATAAATTGGATTTAAATGATCTGGCAAATCTATTGTTTCTTCCTGATAAGTCTGAAAACCAGTTGAGTTATGTACATTTGTATACCAGTGTTTAGCCCATATTCCATCTTCCGGGCGAGGACCCTTTTCCCATCGTAACATGGCATTGTCAAATTGAATATCACAAGCTGTACAAATTTTTGTCAAAGCAGTTTCCGGATCCTTTAAGATTTGTGCTGAGTCGATAATAAAATAATGGTATCCTTTACTTTCAAGGAAACTGAATAATTCAAAACTCTGTTTAATACCTATATCTTCCAGTGTTGGTTTCTCAATTACCTTTCTATATGAATTTAATACATTTTTAGGATCCCGTATTAAAAGAATATTATATGTTTTTTCTAAAAATTCCATATCCAGGTCAATCAAATGATGTGTCATTTGTTTGAAGAATAAAACAGGTTTTTCGTTGTAACCAAGTATTAAAGAAGCGACTACTTTCTCGCCATCATTTTCCTGAGATCTCAAAATATCCGCCGTACCGGGATGAATAATTCCGGTTGTTTTTAAATAATGTGCATATAGGGGTTCATCAAAAACCTTAGTATCATGTCTTTGCGCAAATGAATACATTAAAGCAGTAGAAATATTTCGTGGTCCTGACCAAAGGTTAATTCTTCTGTGCATCTGTTCGATTAATTGATACCTTAATCATTTTTTACGACAGCCAGTTTAGCAAACTTCAATAACAACTTCTTCTCTCCCGCATTTTGAAAAACGATGGTGGCCATTTTACCTTCATTGTTACCTTCCATGGCAGTGATTTTTCCGAATCCGAATTTTTGATGTTCAACATCCATTCCTAATTGAAGTTCTTCGGGGAATGCAGCGTTAAAATTTTCGGAAGCTTTGTGCATGTAATTATTTACCGGAACTTGTGGTCGCACTTTAGTTACCGGTGTTGCATGTTCGTAATGCTTTTTAGTATTTTCGTTGGCATCATCATTCCATTTGGAATTATTATATCCTACATAATTCAATAAATTCTGTGGCAGTTCTTCTAAAAATCTGCTGGGTTCACAATATTCCAGTTTGCCGTATTTATAACGTGTTGCAGCGTGTGTTATTGTAAGTTTTGTTTCTGCACGTGTAATTGCTACATAAAATAATCTGCGTTCTTCCTCGAGATCTTCGCGCGAAGAAAGGGATAACGTTCCGGGAAATAAATTCTCTTCCAATCCCACCACAAAAACACTTTTAAATTCCAATCCCTTTGCTGCGTGAATAGTCATCAATTTTACTGATTCATCCTCATTGCCTTCCGCATCTGCATCTGTTAATAATACCACTTCCTGTAAATATTGTCCCAAGGTTTTTGTTACTTTTTCTTCACCGGGAATAGTATCAATATAAAATTCGGAAGATGCTTCGTCGGGTGCTACAAATTCTTTTATGGAATTTAATAATTCCTGCATGTTTTCATATCTGCTTAATCCTTCCACACTTTGATCGCTATAAAGATCTTTCATTACTCCGGTTGACTTTGCTATATGACTTGCAACTTCATAAGCATCCTTTTTTTCGAGTAAGGTCTGAAAACTTTTTATCATGGTGACAAAATCAGACAATAGTTTTCTCGTGCCGGAATTAAATTGCAGCAGATCAATATTTTCTGCCATGGTCCATAAACTTTTATCGTTATCGGCGGCAAGTACAGTTAATTTTTCGATGGTAGTTTTTCCAATGCCACGTGCAGGATAATTAACAATACGCTTGAATGATTCCTCATCATGCGGATTAACGGTCAATTTTAGATATGCAATAAGATCTTTTACTTCCTTGCGCTGATAAAAGGAAATTCCCCCATAAATTCTATAAGGAATATTCAATTTTCTCAAACCCTCTTCAAATGCACGGCTTTGCGCATTCGTTCTGTATAAAATCGCAAACTCCCCGTTTTTAATATGTTCGCGCATGCGCTGTTCAAAAATTTCATTCGCAACTAGTCTCCCCTCTTCATTATCGCTCATGGAACGAATTACTTTAATGGATTCTCCTTCAAGATTATCTGTCCATATTTTTTTTGCGAGCTGATGTTTATTTTTAGAAATAATATGATTTGCCGCTTCCACAATTACTTTTGTAGAACGATAATTTTGTTCAAGTCGGAAAGTTTGCACTTCCGGAAAATCTTTTTCAAAATTCAGAATATTTAAAATGTTCGCGCCGCGGAATGCATAAATACTCTGTGCATCATCTCCCACTACAGCGATATTTTGAAATACATCGGCAATTCTTTTCACGATAGAATACTGCAAAAAATTAGTATCCTGAAACTCATCTATCATCACATATTTAAAACGGTGTTGGTATTTATATAATACATCGGGAAATCTCTCCAACAATTCATGTGTTTTTAATAAAAGATCGTCGAAATCCATAGCACCGGCTCGAAAACATCTTTTAGTGTAATTCCAGTACAATTCACTCATTTTCGGGCGACCATTACTTTCATCCTCAGCGATCAGATCTGCATTATTTTCGTATTCCTTGGGACCAATTAAATTATTTTTAGAAATCGAAATTCTATAGAGAACATAACCGGGTTTATACAATTTGTCGTTTAAACCCATTTCCTTAACAATGGTCTTCAATAAATTTTTAGAATCTTCCGAATCGTAGATCGTAAAATTGGAGGGATATCCCAGTTTATCTGCTTCACTTCGCAGAATTCGTGAAAACACGGAGTGAAAAGTTCCCATCCATAAATTGCGCGCTTCACCTCCCATCAATTGCTCGATACGATTTTTCATTTCGCGGGCAGCCTTATTCGTAAAAGTGAGCGATAAAATGGAAAAAGGATCGGCATTTTGTTGCATTAAATATGCAATTCTGAAAGTGAGCACACGAGTTTTACCTGAGCCCGGACCTGCAATGATCATGGTTGGTCCGTTGATATTCGTTACAGCAGCTAATTGCGCTTCGTTAAGAGATTCCAAGAAATTCACAGCCCAAATTTACATCACGGATTTAAAGGATTGCGCGGATTGCACGGATTTTTTTTTGAACTGCGTTCAAAAATGGGTGGATTAGGTTTTGAACTGCGTTCAAAAAATCGGATGAATTATTTTGAGGATGTGTTTTGATGAGGGAAGAGTAGAGGATTTAATTCTTTGCGGCTTTGCGACTTTGCGTGAAACATTTTTTAGTCTCTGTTCGGTGATGGCAATGTAAAAAGTCCGCCTATCAACATCACCAAAAACAAAACACCCCAAACTGATTCCACCAGCGATAAGTTGCGGATCAGATGCGAAGGATTTGTATATGCACTGGAACTTCCGCTGATGCTGCATAAACTGAAATATAAACTTTCGGAATAGGTTTGATAACCGGCAGTTAATGTTACACCTAAACTCATAGGATCAATCAAAACAAAAATTTCATAAAAACTTCCCCATCCGAGTGCTATTAACAAATACACTGCAACTGATCCCCAAAGTCTTTCGGTAATGCGTAAGTTATCGGAGTAAATATCCATTAGGCCAAGTGCAATTACAAAACATTCAAGTGCACATAAAATTAAATGGACTGCAATTAGCCATGGTTTCAGGTCAGATACTATTGTGAAAAAAGGATTTAATGCAATAAAAGATAATAAAAAAATGGTACCGACAGCTAATTTCAATAAATTAATTATACGTTTATTGGGACTTAAAAATCCTGCCAATTGAACAAGTAACAATAAATAAAAAATTTCTAAGACCAACAAAACTCCAGTTACAATTTTATCGGCGTAAGCTTCATTTAATGCAGTTGCCACATCCCCCATGATCAATATAAAAAAAATCAATATGATCTCAATAACTGCAACTTGCTGATAGTTTTTCGTTTTGAGACGAAGAGGTTTGATATTTTTGAGTGCCATATTCGCTTATATTTAACCGCTTAATTTTTATTTATCGGCTAATTTTCGAAAAAATAACAGGTTAAAGTTACTATTTTTTATATTTGGCTAAAATTTTATTGTTATGTCCCCTAAAGATGTTCTAAAAAAGTATTTCGGATACGAGGTATTCAGAGATACGCAGGAAGAGATCATAGATTTTGTGATGCAAGGAAATGATGCTGTGGTTGTTATGCCCACAGGTGGTGGAAAGTCGGTTTGTTTCCAGGTTCCAGCCATGTTATTTCCCGGAATTACCATCGTAATTTCTCCACTCATCGCCCTCATGAAAGACCAGGTTGACGGATTGAATGCCATTGGAATTCCGGCAACTTCCTTAAACAGTTCCATGACGAATGAGGAGCAACGTATAATAATTAATCGCATTCAGAACAATGAAATAAAATTATTATATATAGCTCCTGAAAGATTGATTGGTGAAGGTGGAAGATTTCTCGATTATTTAAAACAATTACCTGTTTCTTTATTTGCCATTGATGAAGCACATTGTGTGAGTATGTGGGGTCACGATTTCAGACCGGAATATTTACAAATGGCATTGCTAAAAAAAGAATTCCCAAAAGTTCCGGTAATTGCACTTACAGCAAGTGCAGATAATATTACCAGAGCAGATATTGCCGATAAACTCGGAATTCCCACCGCAAAAATATTTATTTCCAGTTTTAATCGCCCGAATATTCATTATTTCATCGAACGCAAAAAAAATGCGTATGGAGAAATACTGGAATATCTTGAAAAACATAAAAATAGTTCCGGAATTATTTATGCTCTGAGCAGAAAAAGCACGGAAACGCTTGCGGAAAATTTAACGGAAGATGGATTTCCTGCAGCATGTTATCATGCGGGATTGGATGCCGCTACGCGTTCGAAAGTGCAGGAGGATTTTAAAAAGGATAAGATCAAGATCATTGTTGCAACTATTGCTTTCGGTATGGGAATAGACAAACCCGATGTGCGATTTGTGATACATTATAATGTTCCGAAAAACATTGAAAGTTATTATCAGGAAACCGGAAGAGCAGGCAGGGATGGGCTTCACAGCGATGCAATTTTATATTACTCTTATGGTGATATTACAGTGCTGAAAAATTTTGCATCCATAGATAATAATCCTCAGCAAACAGATATTTTATTAAAAAAACTCGATAAAATGGCAACTTTCTGCAATGCAAATCAATGCAGAAGAAAAATGTTGCTGGAATATTTTAATGAGGTATATACAGAAAATAATTGTGGCAGTTGTGATTTTTGTCTGAGCAAAAAAGATACATTCGACGCGACGGTTATTGCTCAAAAAGCATTGAGTGCTGTTTTGAGGACAGAAGAAAGATTTGGAGTAAATTATCTCATCGATGTTTTGCGTGGAAGTAAGAGTGAAAAAATATGGAAACAACACAAAGAAATAAAAACCTATGGTATAGGTGCAGATATTTCAAAAGATCTTTGGAATATGTATTTTAAAGAATTAATTGATCAACAATATCTAGTAAGGATAGAAGACGGAAATTTTTCTCACCTTGAACTCACCGAAAAAAGTAAAGATGTTTTATATAGAAACGAAAAAGTTTTTCTCACCCAACAGGAAGAGCGCATTGAAGCTATAGAACAGGATGCTATAGCATTCGACAAGGAATTGTTCGAACAATTGCGTTTTGTAAGAACCGACCTTGCGGCAAAAGAAGGAGTTCCACCTTATTTAATTCTGGGAGATGTTTCATTACAGGAATTATCTACTTTTCTTCCACAAACAAGTTCAGATCTTGAAAAAATATCAGGTTTTGGGGAGATAAAAATTGACAAATACGGCAAACAATTTCTCGATATTGTAAAAGGATATTGCGAAGTAAATCGGCTGCATTCAAAAATGGATCAGAAAACCTTCACAAAAAACAGAAAGGTTGAAAAAAAATTAAAATCAACAGGTCCCAGCGATACTAAAAAACAAACACTGTATCTATTTCGCTCCGGCAAAACAATTGTAGACATTGCAGCAGAAAGAAGTCTTGCAGTTACCACCATTGAAGGCCATTTATCCGAATTTATTCTCAGCGGCGAAATTAAAGTAACAGAAATCGTAGAGGAAGAAAAAATTCCGGCAATTAAACTTGCAATTAAAAATGTCGGAGATCAAAAACTCACACCAATTAAAGAATTTTTAGGCGAAAATTATTCTTTTGGGGAGATAAGGGCGGTGCTAGCAGATATGAAGAGAGCCTGAAATAGGAAGTAGGAAATAGGAAATAAGACAGGTATGATATCGGCTTTAAGTTTTTAATACTTATTGTGAAATTTGATGACGGGTATTTAGTAGAATTGTAAGAGTTTGATCCAGAGGGAAATCCTAGCGACTTGAGGCTCTCACTCCCAGTGAGGGCCTCAATGGAGCGGCGGGAAAGGGGTTGGCAAGAGTTGAAATGGTTTAGGACGGAGGAGAAATCTCGATGCGATCGACCTCACCACTCACCATTGACCATTCACCCATTGAAAAGGTTGGCAAGAGTTGAAAGGGTTGAAAAGGTTTAGTTCGGAGGGTCCAACCCTGAAGGTCTCGCTCTTAGCGAGGCTTTCAGTAACGGTATTTAACCTTCTTTCTAATAAGCCCCAAAAACCCTATATTTGATATACCAACTCTCAAAACATGAAAACATTTTTACTAGGTTGCTTTTTATTAACCGTGCAATTTTCCTTCGCACAAACAAATAATTTTGCGCCGATCGGAGCAAAATGGTGGTATTCTACGCAAGATTATTTTCCTGCAATTCATCCATTAACTATTGAGGTGCTTTCAGATACTTTAATTGATGGAAATACCTGCAGTATTCTTTCATTTACGCCCAATCCAAATTATGTGAGCGACGATAATGATATTTTTTTATTTCAGGATGGGGAAATAATTTATCAGTATTTCCCCGATGAAGGTGATTTTTATAAATTGTATGATTTTTCACTGGAGGCTGGACAAGATTATTGGTGTCATGTTTTAGATTTTGATGGAATGCTCGATTCCGTATTAGTAGAAATTGAATCTGTGGAAATGGTTGAAATTAGCGGGCACACATTAAAAAAACAAACAATAAAAACCACCGGCCATTACGACTGGTTTGGAGAAAATATAGAAATTATTGGCAATACACAATCCATAATTCCAATACATGATTTGATGGAGTCATTGCAAGGTCCGCTTAGATGTTACGAAGATCCGGATTTTGAATTATATTCGACGGGCGAAACAACAACTTGCGATGAAGTACTCACCGGAATTTCAGATATTAAAAGGGATGATCTGCTAATTTATCCAAATCCGTTTTCAGATATTTTAAATATCCAGGTTAATTCAGATTTTCAGGAATCTTATAATATCAAAGTATATAATCTTCTTGGTGAAACATGTTTTTCTTCCAATAGTTGCCAATCAAATTGTTTTCTTAATTTATCAGAATTAAATTCCGGACAATATTTTATTGAGATTCAAATGTCAAATTCAATTTCGTTTTATTTGGCAACTAAGATCTAGCGACTTGAGGCTCTCACTCTCAGTGAGAGCCTCAATGGAGCGGCAGGGAGGAAAAAGGGTTTTCGAGAGTTAAAACGGTTGAAATGGTTTAGGTCGGAAGCTTTCAGTAGCGGTAATTATCAATCACAATCTATTGTTTCACAAACTTCCCATCCTGAATCCTTACCCCCTCCTCAAATACCCCACAAACATAAATACCCGGACTCAATTTCCTCACATCTACCTGCGTTTGAGGCGATGTAATCATTTGCGTTAAAACCTCTTTTCCATCGTAAGCATAGATCACAATTTGACGCTGCTTATTAGCTATCGCATTTTGAAAATATAAAAAATCCGTGGTGGGATTTGGGAACACATTAATTTTATTAAGCTCATATTCCAAATCATCGGTAGATGTTAAAAGATTTCCAAATTGATCCATTTTAAAAATAATAATGTCCAGATCATTTGCGGGCTCCGTCCAGTTATAGTGTGATGAAATTATATATACTCCACCATCACCCGATGCAGTGAGTGATTGATAACCATAATTAAATTCACCATTTATGTAATATTCATTTATTATTTCTCCTGCACCATTAAAATTTATGATACCTATTGTATGCTGGACTTGTTCGTAAAGGAAATTAAAACAATTATCACAAGTGCTATATGTTAACCAAAAACTATTTGTATCGGCAATGGCAAACGATTCCGGGAAGAACAAAATATCGCTGATTGGCGAACCAAAATCAAGCGACCACAGAGTATCAAAATCCTGGTTCAATCTGGCAATATAAAAATTAGTATAGTCAACCTCAAAGTTGCTATATTCAATATAGGAAGTTAAAAAATCAGAACTAAAATTCAGATCGTGCAGATATCTCATCAAATAACTTGAATCCCTTATTTGTGCATCATCTTCTCCAGTGATTGTTAATGTTTCCTTATCTATTGTTGTTAATACATATTGTTTTTGAGAGCTGATATATCGATTATTTTCAACATCTTCCATCAAATCAAGTACACCAAAATACGTATCATCGTCGTAAATTATTTCATTAACAAACTCTCCTTCCTTTGTATACTCATAAATAAAGGCTTTATTAATATTTAGTGCATATCCGGCTATAATAAGATTGCCTGAAGCATTAATTAAAGCGGTGTAAGTAAATTCAGAGACATCCTCATCTCCCAATTTAAAAAAATCTAATATCTCACAATTTTCATCAACTTTTATAATTCCGATCTGAATTTCTATGTTTATATCAATGTACAATCTCCCCACAAAATAATAATAATTTTGTATTGAATCCCATAGAATATCTGACATGGCAAATGTTTCATCCTCAAAGGGAACCTGAATAGAATTTGATTCTATTAATTGTGCCGATAGATCATATTCATTGATAAATAAATATTCATTATCAATACTATCATATCTTCCAAGTACCATGATGGTGGATTCAAACTCAATTAATTTGCCGCCCGATTCAAACCCATTTCTTTCAATGGATATGAATGGTTGCTGAGAGTAGATGTTGCTAAAAAATATAATACTAAATAGAAGTAAGGTGGTTTTCATAGTGGGATGTGGGTTCATGATGGTTGTGGGGTTAAGCAATGCTAATTTTTAAACGATAATTAATATACTTTATTATAAGCATATTCTGAACAAATTAGAAAATTATACTCACCCATCCACAGAGTTCGCCCTGAAGCAGAGTTCCTGCGTCACTCGCTACAGGGCTTAACACTGTGAGGACACGACTAAGACTGCGAAGCGCCCCCATGTTATAAGTAGCGATTGCTTTTTGCTAATTGAAAGTTTAATTCGAAGCAAAAATCTCCAATGTTACTAACTGCCCACTGCTCACTGTTGACTGCCTACTCCCCCACCATCCTCTCCAACAACTCCACGGCCGCCTCCGCAATCACCGTCCCCGGACCAAAAATAAACGCGGCTCCTGCTTCTGTTAAAAATGCGTGATCTTGTTGTGGAATTACGCCGCCGACTACTACCATAATATCTTCGCGGCCATAATTTTTTAATTCGGAAATTACTTGTGGAACTAATGTTTTATGCCCTGCCGCAAGTGATGAAATTCCGATGATGTGAACGTCGTTTTCTATCGCTTGTTTTACTGCTTCGGCGGGAGTTAAAAATAAAGGGCTGATGTCCACATCAAATCCGATATCAGCAAAAGCGGTTGCAATTATTTTTGCGCCGCGGTCGTGACCGTCTTGTCCGAGTTTGGCAATTAATATGCGTGGTCTTCTGCCTTCTTTTTCGGCAAAGGCATCACTTAATTCCTGCGCTTTAATAAAACTTTCATTTTGCATAACTTCTTTTTGATATACACCCGAAACAGATTGAATATTTGCAGCAAATCTTCCAAATACCTTTTCCATTGCAAAAGATATTTCACCTAATGTTGCACGTTTTCTCGCAGCATCAATTGCAAGTTCTAATAAATTACCTTCACCCGTTTCTGCACATGTGGTAATTTTATTTAACGCAATTTCCACCTCTGAAGAATTGCGCTCCGATCTTATTTTATTTAAACGTGTTATTTGTTGTTCGCGCACTGCCGTATTATCCACCGATAATATTTCCATTTCGGAATTTTGTTGTTCCTCTTCCTCACTTAATTTGTAGGCATTTACTCCAATTATAATATCAGTTTTAGCATCAATTTGACCTTGTTTTTTTGCAGCAGCTGATTCAATGCGCATTTTGGGAATACCGGCTTCAATGGCTTTGCGCATTCCCCCTAATTGTTCCGTTTCTTCAATTAATTTCCAGGCTTCTGAAATTAATTCTGCGGTAAGATTCTCAATAATATTACTTCCACCCCATGGATCAACGGTATCACAAATTCCGGTTTCTTTTTGAAGATATATTTGAGTGTTACGTGCAATACGCGCCGAAAAATCGGTTGGTAAAGCTATTGCTTCATCCAAACTATTCGTGTGCAAACTTTGGGTTCCACCTAAAACTGCTGCAAGCGCTTCGATACAAGTTCTAGCAATATTATTATAGGGTTGCTGTTCGGTTAAACTCCATCCGCTGGTTTGACAATGCGTGCGCAACATCAACGACTTCGGATTTTTCGGATCAAATTGTTTTAACATCTTGCTCCATAAAAATCGTGCAGCACGCAATTTTGCTATTTCGCGAAAGTGATCCATTCCTATTCCGAAGAAAAAGGATAATCGCGGAGCAAATTCGTCAATATTTAATCCGGCTTCTATTCCGGTTCGAACATATTCCAATCCATCAGCCAATGTATAAGCTAATTCAATTGCCGGAGTTGCGCCGGCTTCCTGCATGTGATATCCTGAAATGGAAATGGAATTAAATTTCGGCATGTGCGCTGCGCAATATTTAAATATATCCGCAACCAAACGCATACTTGGCGCAGGTGGATAGATATAAGTATTGCGCACCATGAATTCTTTTAAAATATCATTTTGAATAGTGCCCGTTAATTGTTCGAGTTTAACTCCTTGTTCCTCCGCTGCAACAATATAAAAAGCCATTATAGGAATTACTGCGCCGTTCATGGTCATGCTCACACTCATTTGATCAAGAGGAATTGCATCAAATAATATTTTCATATCCTCCACCGAATCAATTGCAACTCCTGCCATACCTACATCACCAAAAACCCTTTCATTATCAGAATCATATCCACGATGTGTTGCAAGATCAAATGCAACCGACAATCCTTTTTGTCCCGCAGCTAAATTCTTTTTATAAAATTCATTTGATTTTTCTGCCGTGGAAAATCCTGCGTATTGTCTTATTGTCCAAGGTTGCAGAACAAACATGGTGGAATAAGGTCCGCGCAAAAACGGATCAAAGCCGGGCATGGAATTTATTGCAGAATTAAAATTCTCCGGCGGAATAACAGCAGTATATTCCGTATGAAAATTTTGAAATGGTTTATCTGTAAAATCAGGTTTCATTTATTTCAATTACTATTTAAAATAAAATTATTTATTTAAATTCTTTTCTTTCCAGTTGGATAAAAATCCACCTGCATTTTCTATTTCCAAAAATCGCAACCAGGCCTTTTCTGCAATTTGAGTTGTAATATTTTCAATATAAAAACTTCCATTTGCGGCATCACGATAACTGTCGAGATGTGTTTCATATCTCAATAAATTCTGAATATGCGTAGCCGATCTTTTTGCAAATGCATCAGGTTCTGTTTGTTCGGGATCATATCCGCAAACACTCAATACATCACATCCTCCCAACACTGCACTCATTGCTTCCGTAGTTGTGCGCAACAAATTACTGTGTTTATCTTCCCCCCTTAAATTTAATTTTGAAGTGCTTACATGTATATATGGATTTGGAATAAAATCAATATCCTCCATAAATGTTTTTAATAAATTATTCCACAACACTTTAAATGCACGAAGTTTGGCAATTTCCAGAAAATAATTACTTCCTATCGTAAAACGGAAAGTAATTAAATGAATTAATTCTTCCAGCGGAACATTGCGTTCTGTCAACTGATCAAAATAATCACTTGTAATTGCAAGAGTATTTGCCAATTGTTCCACAACATCTTCTTCCTCCTTAAAAATATATTCTATTTTTAATAACTTACAATCTTGTAAATGTCCGGATATTCTGAAGAACAGATCGGCAAGATTATTAAATGCTTTATTTTCATTTACAATATTTCCAGTTTCCAACCAATAACCAATAGGATCAAATTCCAGCGATTGCACTAACGATCTCTGTCGCCTATAAACCCGATACGCTCTCGCCAGATACTTACAATTTCTTCTTTTGTAAGATCTCCATCCACATTAAATGCAAAATTTGCAGCGTGTTTTAATTTTCGGATATGATCCACAACAAGATCCCAAACCATATCAGATTCTGCACTCAAACGAATATAATTTGAACCGCGTTTTAATGATTCAATTACCAGATCATTTAATATTTCATTTTCATGCATGGTAATATCCTCACTAATATTCCATGTAACACTTCTGGAAGAGTCATCAGTACCGCCATCTGAAAATTCCGGATCCAGTTCTGCAAAAAAATCATCAGCTGTATCATGCACATATTCCGGAATATCATCTTTTGTATAAAGAGGCTGAATTTCGATACCTGCAACGGTATGTATTAATTTTTCGTTAAAATCAGCTCCTTTCAGATCCTTGGTAACCTGCGTTATCCATTGCTGCTTATTTGATTCGGGAATATCGTCAAACAAATTTTCCATACGCCAAAGGTATTAACTCAAAACACCTTTTTAAAACGTGTTCGCATTATCCTCTATATATTTGTGAAAAATTAGTTTCAATGCAACTCGAGAATTTAATCACAGAGATAAAAGACAATATTCTCTACATCACCATCAACAGACCAAAAAATCTTAATGCGCTCAACATCAAAACTATTGTAGAACTGGATGAGGTGTTTGAGGAATTCATGTATAATGATGAAGTGAAGGGTGTTATCATTACCGGAGCCGGGGAAAAATCTTTTGTTGCCGGTGCCGATATTTCTGAATTTGCCGACTTTACCCCGGATCAGGGTAAGACAATGAGTGAAAACGGTCACGATACCTTCGACAAGATAGAAAATTACAATAAACCCGTAATTGCCGCTGTAAACGGTTATGCTCTGGGGGGAGGATGTGAGCTTGCAATGGCATGTCATTTGCGTGTAGCCAGCGAAAATGCCATTTTCGGGCAACCGGAGGTGAATTTAGGTCTCATCCCGGGATATGGTGGAACCCAACGACTTGTAGAATTGATAGGAAAAGGAAAGGCTTTGGAACTATTAATGACCGGCGATTCTATAAACGCAGCAATGGCAAAAGACCTTGGTTTGGTTAATCACGTGGTTCCTCAGACCGATCTGATAGCAAAATGTGAGGAGATCCTGAAAAAGATCATCACAAAAGGGCCGGTTGCGGTTTCCAAGGTAATACAATGTGTAAATGCACATTTCAGAGGTGGTGGATATGTGGGTGACGCTTATCAATCGGAGATCACACAATTTGGGCAATGCATTGAAACGGAAGATTTTGTAGAGGGAACAAGCGCATTTTTAGAAAAAAGAAAACCTGAATTCAAAGGAAAATAATATGAAAATGTTGAGCTTGTCCTTTTTAACCTTTTTACTGTTTTTAACGGTTGAGCACAATTTATCTGCTCAAACCAATGCTAAACAGCCCTTTAAGTCGGTTAAGATAGGCAATCAGGAATGGATGACCATGAATTGGGATTATAAAACCCCAAAAAGTTTTTATTATAATAACGATTCCACTATTGACGCCAAATACGGTAGACTTTATTACTACAGCAATGCTATTGCAGCTTGTCCACCCGGTTGGCATTTACCAACACTGGATGAATGGTGGGAACTCATCAATTATCTTGGAGATATCAATAAAGCGGGACCAAAAATGCTTGCAGATAATGATTCCAGTGTGCATTTACTCGCCGGAGGGTATAAAAGTGCCAATATTAATGAAGGTGAGGAATTATTCGGTTTTTTGGAAACCTATGCTTTTTATTGGACTGCCACACCAGATAAGGAACAAACCGCATATGCAGTTCATATCACTAAATCTACCGGTGAAATTGAAATAACAAGTTATAGAAGAGCGAACGGTTTTTCTGTGCGTTATGTCAAGGATAAATAAGGACATCTGCTTTAATACTTATTATTACTTGATTCTTGCCACAAAAAGGGACATTTTTTCATCACATTTTAAATAAATATTGGTAAGATTTTCCCCAATTTCAATAAAGTTATAATTAGTTATAAAATACTGATAATCAATATTTTATATTTAAAAATATAATGATTTTGACCATTTTTCTGCGTACGGGGCACATTTTTAGCGGTATTAACCCCAAAAAGGAGAAATTATGAAAAAGTGGTTATTGATCATAGGAATAACGTTGGGCATAATTTCACAGACTGAAGTAAATGCTCAGATAGTAAAAGTGAATATAAGTTCACAACCTCTATGGGGTCCGGTAGGCTACAATTATGTTGAATACTATTATATACCGGATTGTGAGGTTTATTATTATGTTCCCGGACGAACATTTTATTATTACTCAGGTGGAGGATGGTTACACGCTACCTCCTTGCCCGGTTCTTATAATTGTGATCTTTATTCCTCTTATAAGGTGGTGATAAACAAACCAAATCCTTGGTTACACCATAAAGTGTATGTTGTAAAATATGCGAAGTACAAAACATCACCCCCAAGACAGTATGTTATTAAAGACAGTGATGACTCTAAATATTATGTAGTGGAGGGTCACCGAAATTATAAAAAACCCGATGAAACCGGTGTTAGAACAGGGGAAAAGGGTAAAGACAATGGAGTTAATAATGACGAACAAAAAAGACCTTCCAAATCAAAAGTGAAGGAGAAAAAAGCGAAAAGGAAAATAAAAAATAACTGATAATTTTAAAATAGTATTCAGGTATCGGGAGTGG
Source organism: Bacteroidota bacterium (assembly GCA_016706865.1). Lineage (NCBI taxonomy): Bacteria > Pseudomonadati > Bacteroidota > Bacteroidota bacterium. The sequence continues at coordinate 199,432 of JADJIS010000001.1, forward strand.
GACTTATGTTCTTCTCCCGATTTTTATTTCGTCCAGTCATCCTCCCAATTCTCAGATCGGATAAAAATCACAGTTTGTTTTCACAGATTTAGTGTTACTTTCTACAAATAGCAAGACTTACGCATTATTTTTGCCCTCCGCCATTTTATTTACAGGCGAATTAGTTTTTGTTTTTACGCCAGATTTGGCAAAAAGTAGGTTACAATGCCTGAAAAATTAAGAAAGAAAGACGCACTCGACTATCACTCTTCCGGTCGTCCGGGAAAGATCGAAGTTATTCCAACCAAATCAACCAAAACACAGCGCGACCTCTCACTCGCCTACTCTCCGGGAGTTGCAGAACCCTGTTTGGAAATTGCAGAAGATATTTCCAACGTATATAAATATACCGCGAAAGGAAATTTAGTTGCTGTAATAACTAATGGTACAGCTGTTTTAGGCTTGGGAGACATAGGTCCCGAAGCATCTAAACCGGTTATGGAGGGAAAGGGATTACTCTTTAAAATTTATGCTGATATTGATGCCTTCGATATAGAACTCAATTGCACCGATGTGGATGATTTTGTGAAGATAGTAAAAGCAATGGAGCCAACTTTTGGAGGAATAAATCTGGAAGATATTAAAGCTCCAGAATGTTTTGAGATCGAAAAAAGATTAAAGGCCGAGTTGAATATCCCGGTTATGCACGATGATCAGCACGGAACTGCAATTATTGCGAGTGCGGCAATGATAAATGCTGTAGAAATTGTTGGGAAGAAACTGGCCGATGTTAAAGTGGTGTTTTCCGGAGCAGGTGCTTCTGCAATTTCCTGTGCTAAATTATTTGTGGAATTGGGAATTACACGGGCAAATATTCTGATGCTCGATAGTCATGGAGTTTTAAACACCGAACGCGAAGGCCTGGATCAGTATAAAAGTTTATTCGTTAATGAGAGTAAGGCAAATACCCTCGCTGAAGCATTGGTAGATGCTGATATTTTCGTTGGTTTATCCAAGGGAAATATTGTTACACCTGCTATGTTGCTAACAATGGCAAAGGACCCAATAGTTTTTGCACTTGCAAATCCTTCTCCTGAAATTCCGTATAATGATGCAGTAAACACCAGAGAAGACGTGGTTGTTGCAACCGGAAGATCTGATCATCCTAACCAGGTAAATAATGTGTTAGGATTCCCTTACATATTCAGAGGAGCTTTGGATGTTCAGGCTACAGAAATTAATGAGGCGATGAAAGTTGCCGCGGTTAGAGCATTAGCGGCACTGGCAAAGGAACCTGTTCCGGAATTCGTGAACATGGCTTACAGCGAAAAAAATATTCAGTTCGGAAGAACATATATCATCCCCAAACCGGTGGATCCCCGATTAATTACACGTGTTGCTCCTGCGGTGGCAAGGGCTGCCATGAAATCGGGTGTTGCCAGAAAACCTATTTTGGATTGGGAAGAATACGAACAAACCCTTTCGACCCGCCTTGGTTTGGAGGAACAATTAATTAAAGCTATTACCAGCAAGGCAAAACAAAATCCAAAAAGAGTGGTGTTTGCCGAAGCTGATAATTTTAAAATATTAAAGGCAGCGCAGATCGTAAAAGAAGAAGGTATTGCCAAACCGATCCTGTTAGGACCGGTGGATAAAATTCGCGCTATCATTGAAGAAAATCAGCTGGATCTACAGAATGTTCCTATAATTGATACTCGTGCAAAGGAACAGGATGAAAAACGTGCACATTTTGGTGAGTTGTTCTTTAACAAAAGAATGCGCCGCGGAATCAACCTTTATGAAGGTAAAAAAATGATGCGCGACAGAACATATTTCGGGGCAATGATGGTGGAAACAGGAGAAGCAGACGCCTTGATCTCCGGCTTAACAAGACAATATCCTGAAACCATAAAACCAGCTTTGCAGATCATTGGAAAGGAAGATGGTTCCAATCGTGTTGCAGGCATGCATATAGTACTTACTAAACACGGTCCGATATTTTTTGCCGATACCACTGCCAATTTCACACCTTCTACCGAAGAACTTGTAGAAATAACGGCACTTACTGCTAAAGCTGTCCGTCAGTTTAATATTCAGCCTAAAATTGCATTGTTATCTTATTCCAATTTCGGTTCAGTTGAAAATGAAGAAACTGTGAAGGTTCGAAACGCAGTTGCCATTTTGAAAGAAAGATTCCCCGGAATGATCGTAGAGGGTGAAATGCAGGTGAATATTGCCTTCAACAACGATCTGATGAAAGAAAATTACCCTTTCAGTGCTGTAGTTGACAGAAATGTAAATACCTTGATCTTCCCAAATTTACAGGCTGCAAATATTGGTTACCAATTGATGCATTCGCTGGGGCAGTGCGAGGTGATAGGGCCAATTTTGTTGGGTATGAAGCGCTCGGTGCATATTTTACAATTGGGTTCATCGGTTCGCGAGATAGTGAACATGGTTGCAATTGCAGTAACGGATGCACAAGTAAAATCTAAACGCAAAGCGTAGATTTCTTGAAAGATTTGACAGAACGATTATAACATTTTAAACAAAAAAATATTTATATATCCCATATTTGCAATCAGTCAAATTTGAGTTAAAAATTAAATTTGAAAAACACACAGAGTATTGAGTATGATCGCGTATCTGAACGGTGAGTTTAAAGTAAAAAATCCAGCATACATTATTGTGGAATGCAATGGTGTTGGATATCAGGTGCATATAAGCCTGAACACCTACTCGAAGGTGCACACTTTGGAGAAAGGAAAATTACATACATATTTGCATGTTCGTGAAGATGCACAGATCTTATATGGATTTGCGGATGAGGCTGAAAAAAATCTGTTCATTCACTTATTATCTGTACAAGGTGTAGGTCCCAATACTGCAAGAATGATTCTTTCCAGTATGACGGCAGCCGATCTGGAGGATGCAATTTTGAGGGAAAACGACAAATTATTACAAAGTATTAAAGGTGTGGGCCCTAAAATGGCAAAAAGGCTGTTGATAGACCTGAAAGATAAAATTGGAAAGACATCAATTTCGGCGGAAAATTCTTTTGGTAACGTGCACAATACTATAAGAGAAGAAGCGTTAAGTGCATTGGCGATGCTTGGGTTCAGCCGTCTGCAAGGGGAAAAGGCTGTTGCAGCGGTATTGAAATCTGATCCCGGAGTCAACGATGTAGAAACTTTAATAAAATCAGCATTGAAGAACTTGTAAACACGAGGTTTTGGCAGTATCTAAATTTATTCCCCAAATTTTATTAGGAACTACAATCGGTGCCACGGCGCTCGCAGGTATCCTTTTTTCGGAACCCAAGGTGTATGATTATTCCTCCTCTGGTTCCTCCTATGCTTTATCACCAATAATTCCGCAGGATACCCCTCCTGATCTTCCCTTTCCTTTTGAAGATGATTCGGAAAGCGATTTTTTTAATGACGATGAAAATAATTTTGATCTGGATCAACAGGGAGGAGTTATAACGCCAACCATAGTTTACGATCCTGAAACCGATCAATATATTTATCAGGAGCAGATCGGTGATGATTATTATCGCGACCCACAATACATCTCCTTCGAAGATTATTTAAAAGCACAAGAGGACAAAGCAATTACGGATTATTGGAAAGAGCGCTCCGGTGCATCAAATTTATTGGGAGGTGATGGTAAACCCATTCAACTTACTCCCTTTAACGGCGATTGTAGATTATTTGACGGTTGTAATGTTGAAATTCGCCCTCAGGGAAATGTGGAATTGACCTTCGGTGGAAGTTTTCAAAATATTCAGAATCCTATCCTTACGGAAAATCAACGCAAACAAGGTGGATTCGATTTTGCTATGGATATCAATGCCAATGTATTGGGTTCGATTGGAAATAATTTAAAACTCAATTTTAATTATAATACACAGGCAACTTTCGAATTCGAAAATCAAATTAAACTTGAATATAAAGGAAAAGAAGATCAGATAGTGCAGGGAATAGAGGCAGGAAACGTGAGTCTGCCTTTAACAACACAATTAATTCCTGGAACACAATCTTTATTCGGTTTAAAAACAGAATTACAATTCGGTCGTTTAAGTATGACCACTGTTTTATCACAACAAAAATCACAAACACAAAGTATACAAATTGAAGGTGGTGCTCAAAAAAGAGAATTTGAAATTTTCGCCGATGAATATGATGAGAACCGACATTTCTTTATGTCGCATTATTTCAGAAACGGATATCAGGGATGGTTATCTTCTCTTCCTTATGTAAGCTCTCCGATCAATGTTACAAAAATTGAGGTTTGGGTAACTAATACAACTGGTGAAACAGAAAACACACGTGATGTTGTTGCTTTTTCCGATCTTGGTGAACCGGATTCTATTTATTGGGGTGTTATTGATCCTGCAGGAACTATCAGTTCTTTAACTCCAGGTGGATTTCCATCCAACTATGCCAATGATCTCTATCAAAAATTAAATGCATCAGCTGGAACCCGTGATCTTAATACAGTAATTTCAACTTTATCAGGTCCAACATTTGGAATGCAGGCCACGCAGGATTATGAAAAAGCGAGAATGCGTAAATTATCTACAACAGATTATATTTTTAATCCTCAACTCGGTTTTGTATCACTAAATACAACTCTTCAGCCTGATGATGTTTTAGCGATATCTTACGAATATACTTACCAGGGACAAACTTTTCAGGTGGGTGAATTTTCCAGCGATCTACCTCCGGGTGTTGATACCTCCAATGTGTTATTTATGAAAATGTTGAAAAGCACTTCAGCAATAACTCAAATTCCACTTTGGGACCTTATGATGAAAAACGTTTATTCTTTAGGTGCTTTTCAGGTGAGTAACGAAGGTTTCAGATTGGATGTATTATACCAGGATCCGGGCGGTGGATTAAAAAGATATATTCCTGCAAATAATGCAAACGTAAATAGTAAACCCTTAATTAAATTATTAGGATTAGACAGATTAAATAATAATAATGATCCGCAGGCAGATGGTATTTTCGATTTTGTTAATGGTATTACCATTAATACACAAAATGGCCGTGTTTATTTTCCGGTACTCGAACCATTCGGTGATTATCTGAGAGATGAATCTGTTTTTGGAGATGATATAGAGGTGGAGAAATTCGCTTATGATGAATTGTATAATGAAACAAAAACAATTGCTTTACAATTTCCGCAATTCGACAGATATGTAATTTCCGGAGAATATAAATCCAGTGTTTCTTCTGAAATTTATCTTGGTGCATTTAATTTACCTAAAGGATCGGTGCAGGTAACTGCGGGCGGACAATTATTAACGGAGAATGTGGATTATACCATCGATTATTCTTTGGGAAGATTGAAGATCGTTAATGAATCCATATTAAATTCCGGACAACAAATTAATGTTACATTTGAAAATAATGCATTTTATGGTTTTCAAACTAAATCGTTAATTGGAACTCGTTTCGATTATTGGATCAACGATAATTTTACTTTGGGTGCTACATGGTTACATTTATCAGAAAGACCTTACACACAAAAAGTAAATATTGGTGATGATCCAATATCAAACTCCATGTATGGTTTTGATATGAATTATACACAAGATGCTCCCTGGTTAACCCGTGCATTGGATAAATTACCATTATACAGCACAAAAGAAGCTTCTACATTTAGTTTTACCGGTGAGGTTGCAACATTCCGTCCAGGTCACTCTAAAGCAATTGGTAAAGGTGAAGCCGGAACAATTTATATCGACGATTTTGAAGGAAGCAGAAGTGCATACGATCTTAAATTTCCTTTTGCAAGTTGGGTACTCGCAAGTACACCACAAAATGCAACAGATGAATTCAGCGATATTTTATTTCCCGAAGCAACTTTATTCGACAGCTTAGAATACGGAAAAAACAGAGCAAGATTTTCCTGGTATAATATTGACCCATTATTTAATGAGGATAATAATCCATCACAACCCGATCACTTATCCGCTGCAGACTTGTCTAATCACTACACAATTCAAATTGATGAAAAAGAAATTTTTCCTCAGGCAGATTTTGAAACAACGGTATTAACCCAATTAACAACTTTTGACCTTGCATATTATCCAACGGAAAGAGGACCTTATAATTATGACGCTGCTCCTACATTTTATTCTGCGGGTTTAAATCCTGATGGTTCTGGTCAATTAGCAAATCCGGAATCGCGTTGGGGTGGTATCATGCGTAATCTCGAGACAAATGATTTTGAAGCAGCTAATATTGAATTCTTAGAATTTTGGGTGATGGACCCATTCGATAATCGCGGTCCTTTTGGTGAGCAGGTTAGCGATGATGGATATTTATATATCAACCTCGGAAACGTTTCGGAAGATATATTAAAAGATTCCCGAATGTTTTTTGAAAATGGATTACCAAAAGACGGTACTCAGGATGGATTAGATCAAACCAATTGGGGAAATGTTCCGAGAACACTTCCTATTACAACTGCATTTGATAACGATGTGGAATCACGCGAAAATCAGGATAAAGGATATGATGGGATGGATGATGATCAGGAAAGTGATTTTCATACTCCATTTATTGCCGATGCAACTGCAATAGTTGGTGGAACACCACTTGCAATAATTCAAAATGACCCTGCATCAGATGATTATCATTATTATCGCGGTGGAGATTATGACGATCAGGGATTAAGTATATTAGAACGTTATAAAAAATATAATAACCCACAGGGAAATTCACCAACTACAGAATCATCACCTGAAGCATATCCAACAGCTGCAACTACAATTCCTGAAACGGAAGATCTTAATGATGATTTTACTTTAAATGAAACAGAATCTTATTTTCAATACAGAGTGAAAATGGGACCTGATATGGAAAATACAAATCCATTTATTACCGATGTGGTAGTTGCACCTCATACATTTAAAGATGGCAGTACAGATTCTATTAAATGGTATCAATTTAAAATTCCGATCGATCAGTACGATAGTAAAATTGGAAGTATACAGGATTTTAAATCTATCCGATTTATCAGAATGTATATGACCGAATATGAGAAACCTTTGGTTATGCGTTTTGCGCGTTTGGAATTAGTGAGAAATCAATGGAGAAGATATCAGTTCTCCTTATTAAACCCAGGTGAATATTTACCGGATGATGATGGAAATGAAACTGATTTTAATGTATCATCAGTAAGTATAGAAGAAAATTCCGTTCGTCAGCCAATACCGTATGTGTTGCCTCCGGATGTTGATCGTGAACAAACTCTTGGAAGCGGAAGTTCAGTTTCAACCTATCAGCAAAATGAACAATCGTTAAGCATGCAAATTTGTCCGTTACAGGATGGAGATGCACGTGCAATTTTTAAATCATTAAATATCGATTTGCGTCGTTACGGTCGAATGATCATGAACGTTCACGCAGAACCACTTCCTGATGCACCTCTTGCAACATTAAATGATGGCGACCTGCATTTATTTATTCGTATGGGTTCCGATTTTACAAATAACTTTTATGAATATGATATTCCACTAACAGTTACAAAATTGCCTTTACCTGCTGGAACTACCGATGATGAAAATGTACGAAGCGCAATTTGGGCAACCTTAATTGATTTTCCTCTCGACTCATTGGTTGCAATTAAATCGCTGAGAAATAATGCACAAATTTCACCGCTTACTCCATATTCAGTTTCTGTAGATGATGGAGTTACCTATACAATTATTGGTAATCCGGATTTAGGTTATGTGGAAGAAATAATGATTGGTGTGCGTAATCCGAAAGAACCAAGCAGTAGCGGTGCAGAATTTTGTGCTGAGGTTTGGGTGAACGAATTGCGTTTGACAGGTATAGATGAAAGCGGCGGATGGGCTGCACTTGCAAGAGCTGATTTTAAATTGGCTGATCTTGGTAATTTAACCGTTTCCGGAAATATGCACACTGCAGGTTTCGGAACTTTGGAACAACAAATTGACGAACGTTATAAAGATAATTTTTATCAATACGCAGCATCCTTAAGTTTGGAATTAGGTAAATTTTTACCTCAGGGCGTTGAATTGCGTTTACCGTTTTATGCAAGTATATCTGAATCATATAGTAACCCTGAATTCGACCCTTATGAATTAGATGTTGATCTTTCAGAACAACTTGCAGACATTACAGAAACATTCGGACAGGATTCAGCAGATGTTTACAAAAAAACAGTAATTGATTATATCGCGGTAAAAAGTATCAACCTCACAAACATTCGTTTTGAGCGCGGACAAAATGCTGGTAATCCTCATCCGTGGGATAAAGAAAATTTTGATCTTACTTTAGCATATTCTCAGGAATACAATAGCAATCCAACATTGGAATACGATATCATAGATCGTTATAAAGGTGCCTTGGGATATAGCTTTAATCAAAAAGCAAAATTCATTTCTCCATTTGAAAAATTAATTGATAAAAAATATAAATGGTTAACACCTGTCCGCGATTTTAATTTTAATTTATTACCAACAGGTTATAGTTTCAGAACAGAATTAAATCGCCAGTTCGGTCAAACATTAATGCGTGATATTTATGGTGATGGATTGATTGATCCTACTTATGATAAATATTTTACATGGGATAGATACTATGGTATAAAATTCGAACCTGCAAAATCCATTAAAATAGATTTCTCCGCAACAAATAATGCACGTATCGATGAACCTTATGGTGCTTTAGATACACAAGAAAAAAGAGATTCTCTTTGGAATAATTTTATGGACCTCGGAAGAAATACCAATTATCGCCATACACTTGCTGTAAATTATACTTTACCGATCAGCAAATTACCTGCCTTCAGTTGGATCACTGTTAAATTAAATTATAATACTTCTTATGGCTGGATAGCTGGTTCTTTGGGATTAGCAGATACATTGGGTAATACCATAAACAATACACAATCAAAATCAGTAAACGGTGAATTTAATTTCAGGAATTTATATAATAAATCGAAATTCCTCAAACAATATAATACCAATACTTCTCCTCCAAAAGGAGCGAAACCATCAAAGGAGGAAGAGGAGGACGCTGACGATCCTGATGGAACCGCACCTAAAAAAGCAAAAACTCCAACAGTTTCTGCTCCGGTGGAAACCTTAGTGCGATTAATGATCGGATTAAAACGTGTAACAATTAATTATTCACAAAATTACGGAACAACATTACCTGGTTTTATGCAAACATCGCAGGTGTTGGGATTAAATACTGCGACCACAGCTCCGGGTTGGGATTTTATTTTCGGATATCAACCTTCTTATAAATGGTTGGATAGTATTGCAAATAAAGGTTGGTTGAGTACGGCTCCTTCTTTGAATTATTTATTCATGCAGAGTTACAGCGAAAATCTGGACATGCGTGCAAACTTTGAACCTCTGAAAGATTTCAGATTAGACCTAAATTTAAATAAGACCTATTCAAAAAATCATTCCGAATACTTTAAAAATACTTTATCTGTTGACGATCCAATGTATGAACATTTAAATGCCGTTGATGCAGGAAGTTTTACAATAAGTTATAGCATATTGGGAACGGTATTTGAAAAATTATCATCTCAGGAAGTGTCGGCAACATTCAAACAATTTGAAGCGAACAGGGAAATAATTTCACAGAGATGGCAATCACCTGAGGGAAATCCGGTTTATTCCAATGACATTTTCTTCAATCCATTAGACAGCACCTTCAATCCAAATTATGCAGAAGGTTATGGTCCTTATTCACAGGATGTTTTAATTCCTGCATTCCTTGCTGCCTACACAGGAAAAAGTGCTGCAACAGTTTCCTTGAATACTTTTGATCAGATACCAAAACCAAATTATCGTATAACCTATAATGGATTAAGCAAATTACCGGGATTCAAAAAAATATTTTCTGCATTCACAGTAACTAGTGCATATACTTCCACTTTAGCATTAAATAGTTTTGTAACGGATCTCGATTTTGACGGAAATTATTATGCATACGCACACGTGGTTGATACGCTTACTGGAAACTTTGTTGCCTTGTATGATATTCCGAATGTCTTGATAAATGAATCATTATCACCGCTCATCGGAATTGATGCAACATGGGTTAATGGAATTACATCCAAATTTGATTTCAAAAAATCGAGAACACTTACCATGAGTTTCATCGATTATCAATTAACACAAATTCACTCCACTGAGTTTACTGTTGGTATGGGTTATAAAATGACCGGATTTACATTCCCATTTAAGTGGAGAGGAAAACGTCCTAATTTGGAGAACGACCTTACATTTAAAGTTGATTTCAGCTTTAGAGATGATATTACTACTAATTTCAGATTAGACCAGGATCTTAACGAACCAACAGGCGGTTTAACCAGTATCTCTTTTTCACCAACCATCGATTACGTTGTTAACGACAGATTTAATATTCAACTGTATTTCGACAGACAAAAAACTGTTCCAAAAATTTCAACTTCTTATCCTATTACTTCCACTAATGCAGGTATTAAAGTGAGATTTAGTTTGAGCGAATAATAAAATTAAAATAAAAATACAATGCCCCTGATATTAAAGATTGAAGGGGCATTTTTTATTCGTGCATTCGTGGCTAATTTATTTTCATCCATATTGTGGGTTAAAAAGGTAGCCACGAATGCACGAATGAACAGCCAATTTTATGGGCTGTTTGTATTTTGAAATTTTATTATATATTTTTTATTCGTGTATTCGTGGCTAATTTTTTCCACCATAATATTGACGAAAAATGTTGCAACGAACCTTCCACATTCATCAGGTGTGTACATGAACGACCAGCAAAAGAATATTGTCTGGTTTATTGTTTTTTGAATTTGTAGCCATTGTTCTAAAATCTGCGCAATTGAACATTTTTATTTGAGGCAAACAAAATCCCCTAAACTTTCCTCCAAAACCCTTACTTTTGACCTCTCAAAAAATCATTTTATGCATATACCTGAAGAATTAAAATATACAAAGGATCATGAATGGGTTCGTATTGAAGGAAATATCGGAACCATTGGAATTACGGATTTTGCGCAACACGAACTAGGTGATATCGTTTATATTGACATTGAATCCATTGGTGATCATGTTGAAAAAGAGAAAGTTTTTGGGACGGTGGAAGCGGTGAAAACAGTTTCAGAATTATTTATGCCCGTTTCCGGCAAAATTTTAGAAATGAATTCCACTCTCGATGCCGCACCCGAATCTGTAAATCAGGACCCTTACGGTAAAGGCTGGATGATAAAAGTGGAACTTTCCAATCTTTCGGAAGTTGACGGTTTGATGTCGGCTGCTGAATATGGAGAACTTATTTCAGCTTAAATTATATGACCATTCACCAAAGAACATGGCCTGTTCTGATGTTTTTCTGGGCGGCCGTGATCATGGTTGTAAGTGTAATTCCTGGGGCAGATCTCCCATCCTTGTCGATCTGGGAGCCTGATAAGGTAATGCATGTTTTTGTTTATGCAGTAATGACTTTTCTTACATTTCAATGGTTTAAAAGCTTCTCTAGCCTCGATTCCTTAAATAAAAAGGCATTTATTTCCGTTACAGTATGCATTTTGTATGGTTTTATCATCGAATTGATACAACTGATCTTACCAACTAGAAGTTTCGACTTATTGGACGAACTAGCGAACAGCATAGGTTGTTTATTAAGTTTAACAGGTATTTTAGTATTTTCGTCAAAACGCAAATAAATAGCTAAAACTGCCGGGCGGGACTGATTCGGAATGTTTTTTGTTTAAGAGGAGGTCAACCGTTTACAAGTGCAGGGTTATTAATACATGGAGCCATCAAAATCTTATCTCAACCAAACTTTTAACGATATCGTTTTCGAAAATCGAAATAAAGAATATGGCTCCTATGCGCTGCGAACACTTACTAAAAGAAATATCTTACGGGCTTTATTTCTTATTTCAGGCTGTGTTTTTATTGCTGTGGCCAGTATTTATGTTGATTTTTCATTTTTTAATAAGTCGGAGCCTTTAGTTTTAAATATATCGGAGGTATCACTTTCTGATCCACCTCCCTTATTTAAATTATTGCCACCGGCCGTACCCCCCGCTGCAAAAAAAATGGAAACGTCTGAACTTACTGAAATGGAAGTAACAGATGATGAGAAGGTGAAAAATGAAAAAGAAAATAAGGTTCTCGATGAAAAAGTGGATTCCACTTCAAACGGAACTGCTGAGAAAGGATCTGATGCAAAATCATTGGAAAGTGGCAATGGAAATACTGTTTATTTCAGTGTTGAGGTAAAACCTGAATATCCCGGAGGCTCCAAGGGACTTACTAAATATTTAAAGGATAATGTAAAATATCCGCAGGATGCAAAGGAAAATGGAGTTCAGGGAACAGTTGTTGTAGTTTTTATAGTAAATGAGGATGGCACAGTTTCGGATGCAAAAATTAAAAAAGGTATTGGGGGAGGATGTGACCAGGAAGCATTGAGAATAGTTAATGAAATGCGCAAATGGAAACCTGGTAAACAGGGTGGTGTTCCGGTGAGGGTTTACCAGCAAATACCGATTGCTTTTAAATTACAGGATTGATAACCCGTAACCTGTTAATTAATGTTGTGGTTTGGTGAATATTATAATTGTTTGATGTAATTTTCGTTTATTATTAAAATATGAAGAAATTTCTGACCATATTATTTGTTTTGACTGCGTTATCTGCAACTTCCTTTTCTCAATCTGATGCAACGCTGGCCCAACAATTCATGAGCAATGGCGAATATGATAAGGCAGCGGATATTTACAAAAAATTATACAACGAAAACGCTAACAGTTATTACAAATCCTATTATAATTGCTTACTGGTTTTAAATGATTTCAAGGAAATAGAAAAGATCATAGGCAAACAGATAAAAAACAATCCTGAAAATCTTACCTATTATGTAGACCTTGGTTATGCTTATGAAAAAAACGGAAACACAAAAGAACGCGACAAACAATGGGAGCTCGCTATTCAAAAAATAACAGATAATAAAACACAGGTTAATTTATTGGCAAATGCTTTTGTGGGATTAGATCAGTTATACAATGCGATAAAAACCTATGAAAAAGCGCAGAAAATTGTCTCTACTTATTCCTTTAATTATGAATTAGGAGGCATGTATTACAGAGCCGGAAACCTCGACCTCAGTATAGAAACATATTTGGATTATTATGCCGAAAATGATAAAAGTGCAATGTCAAAAACCACGGCTGCACTTAGTAGAATTTTAGATGAAGAAAAAGATCATACACTCTTACAGGAAAAAATATTTGAACGCATTCAAAAAAATCAGAATGAAATTTTATTTACAGAATTATTGATCTGGGACTATATTCAGCTCAAAGATTTTGACGGTGCTTTTATTCAGGCAAAAGCGCTTGATAAAAGAAATAAAGAAAATGGGGAGCGTGTTTTTGATCTTGCTGAAATCGCAAAAATTGAAGGCGCATACGATAATGCAATTGAAGGATATAATTATATTATAGCAAAAGGAAAAAATTTCCCCTATTATTTCAGTTCTAAAAATGGGATTCTGAATTGCAGAAAAGATAAAATATTTAAAACTAATTCTTATTCAGACGTTGACATTAGCGAATTAAAAAGCAGTTATACCGATTTTTTACAGGAATATCTCAAAAATGATTTCCGCGCAGCCACCGTTACTGCTGATCTTGCAAAGCTCGAGGCATTTTACATTCACGATATAGATCGCGCTATTGAAATTCTGGAGCCGGTTGTGGAATGGCCCGCATTAAATATTTCAGATCGTTCAAAAATTAAATTAGATCTCGGTGATTTTTATTTAATTTCCGGAGATGTTTGGGAAGCTACCCTATTATATTCACAGGTGGATAAAGCTATGAAGGATGAACCACTTGGAGAGGAAGCGAGGTTAAAAAATGCCAAACTCGCTTATTATCGCGGCGACTTTAAATATTCGCAAGGAATGTTGGATGTATTAAAAGCCGCAACCAGCGAATTAGTTTCCAACGATGCAATGAAATTATCCGTATTTATTACAGAAAATCTGGCACTTGATTCTGTTTCAGAACCTATGGAATTATTTGCAAAGGCAGATCTCATGGTATTTCAAAATAAAATAAAAGAAGCCGTAATAATTCTCGACACTTTGGATGCCAGATATCCTGCACATAAACTTGCGGATGATATTTTATTTCTCAAATCCACTATTGCACTCAGACAAAAAGATATCACCACGGCGGTGGCCTACCTCGAAACCATTCGCGAAAATTATACCTACGAATTGTTGGCGGATGATGCTATTTTTAAACTCGCCGAGATCTATCAATACGATTTTAAAGATCTCGAAAAAGCAAAACTCTGTTACGAACAAATTATTCTCAACTTCAAAGATTCCCTCTACGCCAACGAAGCCAGAAAAAGATTCAGGGCTTTGAGAGGGGATAATCTCAATTAGGGGAGTGGTGAATAGTGAGTAGTGAGTAAGATCCAGGTCGGTTGGAAGTTATTACACCTGACTAATGACATCTGACGATTCACGAAATTGTCAATTATCAATTGTCAATTATCAATTAATCCCCTATTTTCACCCCAAAAAAAATGTACATCTACAATGTAACCATAAAAGTAGAACCTCATCGTGCAACCGAATGGCTGGATTGGATGCGCAATATTCATATTCCGGAGGTTTTAGAAACAGGATATTTTTTGGAAAGCAGAATATGCAAGATCGTGAATGATGAAGATCCTGAGGATTTTACTTTTGCAGTTCAATATACCTGTTCAACTTTAGCTGATTACGAGCAATATCAAAAAAATAAAGCACCGGCATTACAAAAAGAAATGCGTAACTTGTTTGGCGATGATGCATTTGCCTTCCGCACATTGATGGAAATTTTGTAATAAATGAACAATTGTATGTTCTTGCGGTTTGTTACACTTTAGCTTAAACAAAACAAAACATGCCAAAACATATTGTTGTAATAGGGTCGGGATTTAGCGGGCTTTCTGCGGCATGTGCTTTGGCAAAAGAAGGTTTTAAAGTTACCTTATTAGAAAAAAATGAATCGGCAGGCGGCAGAGCTTCTGTATTTTCAGAAGATGGATTTGTTTTCGACATGGGACCGAGCTGGTATTGGATGCCCGATGTTTTTGAATGGTTTTTTGATCTCTATGGATATAAACCATCCGATTTTTATGAATTGGTGAGACTGGATCCCGCTTACAGAATATATTTTTCAGCTGATGATTTTATTGATATGCCGGCTTCTCTTGCAGAGTTATATAAATTATTTGAACAGCTGGAACCCGGTTCCACTCCCGCTTTGCAGAAATTTTTAAAAGATGCTGCCTATAAATATAAAGTGGGAATGCAGGACATGGTTTTTAAACCTTGTAACTCTGTTATGGAGTTTGCAGAATTAAAAATGGTAAAGGCCTTATTCACCATGCAATTATTTACTTCGCTCCGCAATGAGGTTCAAAGTAAATTCAAAAGTGAAAAGATCAGAAAAATTTTGGAGTTCCCTGTCTATTTTTTAGGCGCGTTGCCATCGAATACACCAGCATTATATTCCATATTAAATTATGCAGATCTTGTATTAGGAACCTGGTATCCCAAGGGTGGCATGTATAAAATAATCGAAGCCATGCAAAAGGTTGCGGAAAAGTTAGGGGTGGAAATTCGATTTAATTCAGCAGTTACTAAAATTCATTCTGTTGAAGGAAAAGTTAAACATATTTTAATTGGTGATAAAGAAATGGCCTGCGATGCGGTTGTAGCTTCCGCAGATTATAACCATGTGGAGGAAAAATTATTGGGTGAAAATGATAAAAATTATGATTCGGGATATTGGGATAAGAAAGTTTTCGCTCCCTCTGCAATTATTTATTATCTGGGAATAAAAGGAAAAGTAAATAATTTATTGCACCACAACCTATTTTTTGACCAGTCGTTTGAGGTTTTTGCAGATGAGATCTATACGAATCCGCGCTGGCCTTCAAATCCCTTATTTTATGTTTGTGTTCCATCAAAAACGGATGAAACAGTGGCGCCTCCCGGCGACGAAAATATGTTCATTCTGATTCCTGTCGCCTCCGGATTAACTTCCGATGAACTTACCTCTGAAAAATATTTCCAATCCGTTATTGAACGCATTGAAAAGTTCACCGGAGAGCAATTTAGTGATCGTATTATTTATAAAAAACCCTTCACGCCCCGCGATTTCGAACATCGTTATAACGCTTACAAAGGGAATGCATATGGATTGGCTAACACCTTGAAACAAACCGCTATTTTTAAACCTAAAATGCATAATAAAACAATTAAAAATCTGGTATATGCCGGCCAATTAACTGTTCCGGGTCCGGGAATGCCGCCGGCAATAATTTCAGGTTATGTGGCAGCCGGTGAAATAAAAAAAATGTTCAAATCACAAAAAATGTAAATTCACCATGAACAAAACTTCGTATATACGGTTTTATTCGAACAACGAGATCTATGCTTGAACTGTTCCACCAATCGTCATTTGCCTGCAGTCGTAAGGTTACTGAATTGTACAGCACGTCCTTTACTTTGGGTATTAGGGCTTTAGATAAAAAATACCACGATGCCATTTACGGTATTTATGGTTTTGTGCGGTTTGCGGATGAGATTGTAGATACTTTTCATGAATGGAATAAGGAAGACCTTTTTATCAGGTTCAGGGAGGACACAAACAGAGCTTTGGATGAAAAGATTTCACTCAATCCAATACTGCATTCATTCCAAATTACAGTGCATACTTATAATATTGACAGAGGTTTAATAGATGCGTTTTTGAACAGCATGGAAATGGATCTGCACATCAGCAATTACAAACAAGAAAACTACACGGAATATATTTATGGAAGTGCTGAAGTGGTTGGATTAATGTGTTTAAAAGTATTTTGCGAAAAGGATGAACAGTTATTTCTTCAATTGAAAGATGCCGCAAGATACCTTGGAGCTGCATTTCAAAAGGTAAATTTTCTACGTGACCTTCAGGCTGATTTTAAAGAGCGCGGAAGAGTTTATTTTCCGGATATAGATTTCGATAATTTTTGTCATGCTCAAAAAGCAGAGATAGAAGAAGAGATACAAATAGATTTTGAAAAAGCGTATGAAGGGATAATTCGTTTACCGGAAGGCGCAAAATTCGGTGTTTACCTGGCCTATAAATATTACTTGAATTTGTTCGAAAAAATCCGTAAAACAGAAGCGCATAAAGTGATGCAAACCCGTATCAGGGTTTCCAATCCGAAAAAAATATCTATGTGGGCTTCCGTATATTTACGGTCTAATATTTTAGGTATTTACGCACCGTGAACGATAAGTATTTATATCTACTGGTAAACATTGGAACTGTTTTATTTCCGTTCCTTTTTAGTTTTGAAAAAAAAGTTGCTTATTACAAATGGTGGAAATATTTATTTCCCGCCTTAATTACAACTGCAGCCGTATTTTTAATTTGGGATCATTATTTTACAAAAATTGGAGTTTGGGGATTTAATGAGCAATATTTAACAGGAAACAAACTTTTTGGATTACCATTTGAGGAAATATTGTTCTTTTTTACTGTTCCTTACGCCAGCATTTTTATATACGCTTTTGTTAACAAATTTTGGCCTGCGACTCCAATATTAGATAAAATTGCAAAACCGATTTCTATAATAATTCTGTTAATTGCTGTTGTATTGTTGATACTACATTTTGATAAAGCTTACACAGCTCTTAATTGCGGGTACGCGATATTATTACTGGGAATGCAATTATTATTGATCAAAGGACCATACATGGGCAAATTTTATCGTTTTTACTTATGGCATCTTATCCCCTTTTTTATCGTTAATGGCATTTTAACAGGAACCGGAATTAATGGGGAAGTTGTTTGGTATAACAATGCCGAAAATTTAGGTATCCGTTTAGGAACAATTCCAGTAGAAGATTCATTATATAGTTTGAGTTTAATGCTGATGAATATCAGTATTTTTGAATGGTTGAAAGGGCGTAATGCATTAAAAGAAAATGTGGGCCCATCGAAAACGAAGATCAAATAGTAAATTAATTACCTTTTTGGTATCATAATTAGAATATAAAATTAAAATGAATATCCTTATCAATATCCTATCCTTCTTCCTCGCATTCGCCTTTATGGAATGTTTTGCATGGTTCATGCATAAATATATCATGCATGGAGTTGGATGGTTTCTGCATAAATCGCATCACGAACCGCGTCATGGCCGGTTCGAATTAAATGATCTTTATGCATTGATATTTGCCATCCCTGCAATAATTCTCATGTGGTTTGGCACACCTGACTATAATTATTTATTTTGGTTAGGTTCAGGAATTACAGCCTACGGTTTATGTTACTTTTTATTTCACGACGTTTTGGTTCATCGTCGTTTAAAACACAATGTAAAACCCGGCAATACCTATTTACAACGCATCATTCGCGCGCATAAAATCCATCACAAAAAAATGAGTAAACAAGATGGACAAGCATTTGGATTTTTATTTGCGGATAAGAGGTTTGATGTGAAAAGAACTGATGATTAAAATTCCAAAAAAATTATATAATCCATAATTCCACAAATTTTTATTTTAATTGAAATTTAAATTCAACAACAATATCTCTTTAATCACCAATGTTCCGATTGATTCACCATAGATTCGCCACAACATCACCAATTCAAATAGTAAAAAAGAAAAAATAGCTCAACCTCCTATTATATCATTGCAATCCTGGATGTTAAATCCCTTGCAACAAAACAATCCCGAAAAAAAATCCAAGAATTATAATATTTTCAAATATTAAATAAAACCTATGGAATTTATTCCCCTCAACTAAGAAGTAAATATTAAAGAAGAATAAAACTGGTTGTATAAAGAGATTTAGGTAAAATAAAATCATCAATATTTCAAAAGTAATAAGTTGAGTCTTAAATAATAATAATATTGGCAGTATAATTAAAAAAGTAAAGACTATGCCATTAATATAAAGGTTTGCATTCCTAACCCTCCCATTTAAGGTAATTAGTAAAGTCATTTTTCGATCTTGAATTTATTTTACGTTAATTTCAAAATATTCCTCCTAAAAAAATATCCGCTAACCGCTAAAACTACAATCGTTATCCCACCTAAAACCAAAATATTTTCCATAATTGATTCTATTCCTGTTTTCCTCCAGAAAATATCATAAAATCCCTGAATACTCCAGTAATTTACGGAAATAACTGCAGCATCCTGCATAAAGGAAGGCATTATATAAAGTGGTATCATACTTCCACCCACAGCACTCATAAATAAAATAATTATAGTACCCAGAGAATCAGCTTGTTTTTTTGTTGTAACTATTGCCGACAATAAAACACCAAACGAAGAACAAGCAATTGCAGTAAATAATATCATGATAATCAAAGCCGGAATATCCATAAATATATCCAAGGCAAACGCGAGCCATGAAAATATAAACATCACAGTTAACTGAAATACAGAAATAATAGTTGCCGTCAGCATTTTACTCATCATTATTTCAAACGGTTTTACCGGTGATTGCAGTAATTTTTTTAATACACCATTTTCTTTCTCTTCCAACATACTCTGACCAATGGAACTCACACTAAACAATAACATCAGAATTGCAGTTCCGGCAACAGCTTGAATTAATCCCCAGTTACTTGACTCATCTCCAACCAGACTTGTCATTGTTACAAGATCCACGGTTCTGTTTTCTTTAATCTGTGCATCCAGCATGTTTTGTTTGAGCGAATCGCGCATCAAATTGGGAACATTGGGATACAATTGGTTTATAAGACTTTCGACATTTTTCGCCGCATCGTTTTCCCCTTTTAACGATGATACATTTCCAAGTACAATATTTTGTAAAACACTCACCTCCATTTCCCTGCTCTGATCAAATTGCATTTCCATCGGAACAGTATTACCATATTTAATGGAATCTTCAAAACCGGAATAAATAATAATATTTGCAATTCTATCTCCATTTTTAATCAGATCAATTGCATTTGCTTTTGTTTCAGGTATTAATTCAATTCCAGAAATACTATCCAAAATTGAAATAATTTTTTTTGATGTTGCTGTATTATCTTCATCAGAATACAAAACCAGAATTGGACTACTCTCCTCTTCATCCCCACCTGCAACTCCACCAAATGCAAGTGCAAACAGTGTTATCAACCCAATTGGCAATAATAAAGCGAGAAATATGGCTTTTTTATCGGTAAAAAATATTCTGAGATCCTTTTTTGCAAGTTTCCACATAACGAAATAGTTTTTTTTTATATCAATCCCTCAAATGTCTTCCGGTGAGGTTTAAAAATATGTTTTCCAGACTAATACTTTTAATATCAATATTAATTATATCAATACCTGCATCGGAACATTTTTTTACCACATCGGGTAAGATCAGTTTTACATTTTTGGCTGTAACTATTAATTCATGGGTATCATTATTAAATGTAGAATTATATCCCTTTAAACCTTCCTGAATTTCACCTGAATAACCAATTTCAATCGTTTCTTCCACAGCATTGTGGTCGCGCAATTCCTGTAAACTTCCCTCGGCAATAATTCGCCCCTTATCAATAATTCCAATCCTGTCGCACATTTTTTCTGCCTCCTCCATGTAATGAGTGGTATATAAAATTGTTTTTTTATTTTGATGAAGTTCTGTCAACAATTCATAAATTTTATTTCTGCTTTGTGGGTCGATCCCTACAGTAGGTTCATCCATCAAAATAAGTTCCGGGTCGTGCATTAATGCGCATGCAATATTTATTCTGCGTTTCATTCCGCCGGAATAGGTTTTTATTTTATCCTTTTTTCTATCCTCCAGGCCAACCCAATGAAGCAATTCTCCCGCACGTTGTTTTGCCGCTTTTCCGGTTACTTTGTATAAACTTCCCCAAAATATTAAATTTTCCAACGCCGTGAGCTCTTCATACAGTGCAATTTCCTGAGGCACTATTCCCATTTTTAGTTTTACCTTATTACTTTTTTCATACACATCCATTCCATCAACAAGAATGCGTCCACTATCGGGAGGAATAATGGAACTGATCATATGAATTGTTGTAGTTTTACCGGCACCATTTGGGCCAAGTAATCCGTAAAACATTCCCGAAGGGATTGTCAGTTCGATATTATCAACTGCCTTTAAATGTAAAAATGATTTTGAGATCGCTTCAACTTTTAACATAAACAGGATTATATGGTAAAAATATAACTGTAATCTTACATTTATAAATATAATCGACAAAGCAGTATAAACAGGCGATGAAAATCTAAATTAGTGGTGTGGATCCAAAAATAATGAAAACAACTGTCCAACATAAAAACTGGGACTCCAATTTTTTGGGTTTCCGGGTTGGAGATCTTTACACTCTTTGTGATGAAAATTTTTTATCCCAACAATTAATTAAATATAAGGAAGAAGGATATCGGTTGTTATACTGGAAAATAGAGGAACAGGATGTCGATTCCCTTACAATTGCAAAAAACTTACACTTACACACTTACGATACCAAAGTAACTTACCAGCTCAGTTTAGTAGATAATAAACCTGTAATTCCATCTTACTCCATTGTTCAAAATTATAGTGGCGCAATAACATCAGAACTAATTGAACTCGGAAAACAAAGCGGCGATTTCTCGAGGTTTCATAACGACAAAAATTTTCCTCCTGGAACCTTCGAAAAAATGTATGCTGAATGGATACTTAATTCATTTTCTGCCGAACAATCTGATGCCATTTTTATATTGGAAGAAAATGCAATCATGTTTGGTTTTGCTACGGTCTTTTTTAATGAAGATGATGCTGAAATTGTTTTGATCGCCATCGAACCTGAATATAGAAATAAAGGATATGCAAAAATGCTTGTTGATCATATTTCCGGTTATGTTTATGCGGAGGGGTACAGAAATTTATATGTGGTAACACAGGAACAAAATATCGCAGCCTGCAAATTATACGAACGCTGCGGATTTACAATGATAAAAAAAGAATATATTTACCATATCTGGTTATAATGGAAGAATTAAAAGAATATACCAAATTTCAACTTGCATTGCGCAATGGGCAGGATCGCGATGAGATATGGATAGCCTACAAGGGAATTATTTATGATGTTACGGAAAGTACCTTATGGAGAAAAGGCACACACTACGAGCATTTTGCGGGACAAGATCTTACACACGAATTACCGGATGCCCCGCATACCGAAACCGTATTCAATAAATTTAATATTATTGGAAAATTAATTTAAGGTTTAATATTGTATTTGGTAAGATCAACAAATTCATTAACTCTTTTTTTAACATTGGATTGTTTAATTTCCAATAATCGTTGCGGACCAAATTTCTCTACACAAAAAGATGCCATCGCACTTCCATAAATAATGGCGCGTTTCATATTGGTAAAGGTGATGTTTTTCGATTTTGAAAGATATCCCACAAATCCACCTGCAAACGAATCCCCCGCTCCTGTCGGATCAAAAACAGATTCCAACGGCAAAGCCGGTGCAAAAAATATCTGCTCACCATAAAATAATAGTGCACCATGCTCACCTTTCTTTACTATTAAAATCCGGGGGCCCATTTTTAATATAATTCTGGATGCCTTTAATAATGAATATTCTCCTGAAAGTTGTCTCGCCTCTTCATCATTAATCATTAAAACATCAACCTTTTTTAAAACTTTATTAAGGGCTGGTCGTGAATTATCCATCCAATAATTCATAGTGTCCATCACCACTAGTTTTGGTCTTGACTTTAGTTGATCAATCACACTTATTTGTAGAGAAGGTTCAATGTTTCCCAACATTAAAAATTCTGGTTTTCGGATCTTTTCGGGCACAACGGGATTAAAATTGGCCAGCACATTCAAATCTGTGGTCAAGGTATCACGGGTATTCATGTCCATGTGATAACGCCCTGCCCAAAAAAAGGATTTTTCGCCTTTCATTACTTTAATTCCATCTGTATTAATTCCCTTTTTATTAAAGTTTGCAAATGTTGCTTTAGGAAAATCGTCACCTACAACAGAGATCAATTTTATATTGGAGTAGAAAAACGACGCGGCAAGTCCGATATAAGTACCTGATCCTCCAATTATTTTATCCGCTTTTCCAAATGGTGTTTCAATGGAATCAAATGCAACTGTGCCGACAACTAATAAACTCATATTTTATTTTTTTTTGCAAAGTAAAAGAGCTTCCTCTTATAAATGGGTAATTTTTTGAATTAATAATAAAATCAACTCAAGTCTATAAAAACAAAAACCCTGCATCTCTGCAGGGTTTGCTCCCCAACCTGGACTTGAACCAGGGACCTACTGATTAACAGTCAGTCGCTCTAACCAACTGAGCTATTGAGGAATGAAATGTTTTTGAAACGGGATGCAAATTTATTTTCTTAATTCTACAATGCCAAGAATTAATCCATAAATTAAATGATATTGTCGATTTTTTTTTAAAAAGTGCGAAAATCAACCCGAAAATGTCACAAAATGACAAAATTTTGTCCTTTTTCTTAAAACTTACCTTTTCATGTGATTTAAAAGTGCAAAAAATCTAATTGGTTTTGCTCAACATTTAAAGTGAAAAAGCATATCTTGCACCTCGTTTTCAAAATTTACAAGATTGAAAAACACCACAAAAAACATTTTCACTTTTTTTATCAGTTTTTTTCTGATCAAAATTTCGATGGGGCAAATCATTGCTTCCCCTGATACCTCTATCTGCGTAGGAGGAACAGCTACTTTGGTGGTTACCTCAGCGCCCAGTTATGGAACTTCTAGTTATACTTTTGAAACTTTTCCCTACGCCCCTGAAACTTATGCGGGAACATCACCCAATCAGGCAGGCGGGGGTGGATTAACAGATGACAGTTATTCAACAGCAGTACCTCTTGGCTTTAGTTTTTGTTTTCTTGATAATACCTATACACAGTGTTATATCGGCTCTAATGGATGGGTAAGTTTTGGCGGGCCGGGTGCACTTTCAACAACATATACCTCCGCGGCAATACCAAGCGGAGCAGCGGGTGTTCCAAAAAATTGTATTATGGGTCCTTGGCAGGACTGGCATCCCGGCTTATGTACGCCAGTTGGAAGTTGTATTAAATACCAAACAATAGGAACTGCTCCGAACCGAAAATTTATCGTTAGCTGGGATAACGTGCCCATGTTCAGTTGCACACTTACCTATGGAAAATTTCAGATCGTATTGAATGAAACTTCTAATATTATTGAAAATCATCTTACCAATAAACCAAATTGTATGGCTTGGGCAGGCGGAACTGCAACCCAGGGTGTACACAGCCTCGATGGTCTAACTGCATTTACGGCTCCAGGAAGAAATTCAACGCCGTGGACAACAGTAAACGAAAGTACTAGATTTGTTCCGAATGGAATTACCTGGTATTATGGAGCAGGTTTGGTTGCAGGATATGGCGACACTTTAATTGTATCTCCAACTGTTACAACAACTTATACAATTTCCCTTACATCTTGCGACGGAACCGTTTATGAGGAAGATGTTGTAGTGAATGTTGTAAATGTAGATCCAACCATTATTTACGATCCGTTTTATTGCACCGACGGTGTTGCAATTCCCGCAATTGCAGAACCAGGCACAGGGGTATTTACTTCGGCTCCTCCCGGTTTGGTAATCGACCCTGTTACTGGAGTTGTCGACCTTGCAGCTTCTATTCCGGGTTCCTATTCTGTCACCTATTCTATTGGAGGCTTATGCCCCGAATCCGCATCTGATTTTTTTACTATCGTAACTGATCCTGATGCTTCTTTTGCATATGATGACATAACCTATTGTCCAACCGGAACAACAACTCCAACATTTATTACCACTCCAAGTGGAACATTTTCTGCTTCTCCGGCAGGACTTATCATAAATCCAACTACAGGTACAATTGACCTGACTTCAGGAATTGTTGGAACTGTTTATACTATTACCTATACTGTTGGTGTAATTTGTACCAGTGTTTTCACCTATACGATCACCATTACACCAATCGACGATCCTGCATTCACTTACAGTGCAGCAAGTTTTTGTCCTACAGGAACAGCAACTCCATCAGGCATTATTACCCCCGGAGGCACTTTCACGGTTTCACCTCCTTCTTTGGATATTGATCCTTTAACCGGCACTGTTGATCTTACAACAGGGGTTGTAGGGACTACTTATACTATTACATATACAACTCCTGCTGGTCCATGTACAAATTCCGGATCAACAACTTTAACTATCGATCCATTGGATGACGCATCGTTCAGCTACAGTGCACCTAGTTACTGCCCTACAGGCACCACAAGTCCTACAACTATAGCAACACCTGGCGGAGTATTTACCATTTCTCCCCCAACTATGGGTATTAATTCATCCACCGGAATGGTTAATCTTGCTACAGGAGATATTGGAACAACCTATACAATTACTTATACCACTCCTGCTGGACCTTGCTCAAATTCCTCCACTACCACAATTACCATCGACCCATTAGACGATCCTTATTTTACTTATAGCGACGTAGATTTTTGTAATTATGGCACGGCTCCGATTATTACTGTATCCACTCCAGGTGGAGTCTTTACAGTTTCACCTGCCGGATTATCTGTTAATGCCGCAACAGGTTTAATTGACCTTTCTACAGGTACTCCGGGAGCATATTATACTATTACCTATACTACTCCTGCGGGATTGTGCAGTAATACATCTTCCATCGTAATTCATATTTTACCTCTTACAGATGCAGCATTTACCTTCGATAATTCCGAATATTGTGCAAAAGGATCTGTTCTGCCAAATTATATTATGAATCCGGGTGGTAGTTTTACTGCAGCAGCAGGTATTTCAATAAATTCACTAACGGGGCAATTAAATCTTGACGCATGTGTTCCAGGCGGGCCTTATGATGTTATTTATACCAGTCCGGGCTGTCCTGAAACAGATACTTTTTTAGTGACCATTAATCCTCTTCCGAATCCAACAATTACATTAGATGATGTTATTTGTCTTGAGGGTAGTCCAATTATTATTATCGGTGATCCAACGGGTGGAACATTTAGCGGTACCGGCGTAATTGGCGATCAATTTGATCCGGCCATTGCTGGAAATGCGGGTATTTATTCTGCAACCTATACTTATACAGATGCAAATGGTTGCACTACTGCAGTAACTGATTATATTGAAGTAATACATCATAACGTTGATGCGGGGATGGATGTTTATATTCCCGAATACACAACCACTGTCATCACTGCTTCTGCTGGTGCTACATTTTTATGGGAACCGCCAACCGGGCTGGATTGCACAGACTGCCCATCTCCGATCGTCGACAATTTATTGACCACCACTTATACGGTTACCTCTTGGGATATATATGGATGTGTAGACTCTGATGCAATTGTTGTAAATATTGTTCCGGTATTTGATCCGGTAATTTTTATTCCGAATACCTTTACCCCTAATGGTGATAATATTAACGATTATTTCTTTGCCTTTGGGTCAGATCTGGAATCTATCCTGTCAATATATATTTATGACAGATGGGGTGAATTGTTATTTGTTACAGAAAATTTAACACCTGACGATCCTTCTAAAGGTTGGGATGGCACTTTTAATGGACAGCAATTAAATCAGGGTGTATATGTTTACATGGTTGAAGTAATGCTGGAAGCCGGTGTTAAACAACAGATACAGGGAAATATTACTTTGATCAGATAGATCACATCTCCCTCATAAAAATTCATTTTTGTTTAGGGATTTTAATTTCAGAAATTATTAATGGTTGATTAACACTCGGTTTTTTCCTCTTCATTATAAAAATTGGGGAATTGATCGCAACTTTTTAGATAATCAGAAATCATTAAAAATGGAGCAACTTTAATCAGAAAATGAAATTAGAAAACCCGCATTGCAAATTGTAGATTTGCAGTCCTTTAATAGAAATGAATATGGACAAAAAACAAACAAATAAGGTTACCATTACAACCAATGATGGATTACCTTTTCAAATTCCTGTAGAAGGATCATTGGGGTTATTAGCATTGGGATACAAAGGATTGATTGCCTGGAGACAGGTAAGACGTCAGTACCAAAAAACAGTAGTTGCCAATAAAGCGCAAAAACAAGAAAATAAACCGGATACAAAATCATAAAACAGAAAACATATTTGCATTAATGCAGTTGTAATTTAGATATGGGAAAGAGAATCGCTAAAAAAGTACTCCTCATCGGCTGGGATGCCGCAGATTGGAAAATTATTAATCCCCTTATGGATGCAGGCCACATGCCTACCCTCGAAAAATTAGTAAATGGTGGTGTTATCGGAAACTTTGCAACATTAGATCCACCGCTATCCCCAACCCTTTGGACTTCCATAGCAACCGGAAAACGCCCCTATAAACATGGTATTATCGGTTTTACTGAACCTGATCCTTCGGGAAAAGGTGTTCGCCCTGTTTATATCACCTCCAGAAAGGTGAAAGCAATGTGGAACATTTTTAATCAGCATGGCATGAAAAGTCATGTTATAGGATGGTGGCCTTCACATCCTGCAGAGCCAATTAATGGAACCATGATCTCCAACCTTTACCAGAGAGCATCAAAACCCGTTAATGAACCTTGGCCAATGCTCGATGGAACTGTGCATCCTCCGGAGAAAGCAGATCTTTTTAAAAAATTGAGAATTCATCCAGCTGAGCTGACTCCTGCACATATTTTACCCTTCATTCCTGATGCCATCAAAATAGATCAGGAGAAGGATAAAAGGTTGGCAATGCTCACAAAAATTATTGCCGACTGCTCAACTATTCATGCTGCGGCAACCTATATTCTTGAAAATGAAGAGTGGGACTTTTTAGGCGTTTATTATGATGCCATCGACCATTTCTGTCATGGATTTATGAAGTTTCACCCTCCACAAATGTCAATGGTTCCGGATGACCTTTACAATCTTTATAAAGATGTGGTGATCTCCGGTTATAAGTATCACGACATGATGCTTGAACGCCTATTGCAACTTGCAGGCCCTGATGTTACCGTTATGTTGGTTTCTGACCATGGATTTCACCCCGACCATTTACGTCCCATAGAATTACCAAAGGAACCGGCAGCTCCGGCTTTGGAACATAGCCCTTACGGAATTGTTGTAATTAATGGGCCGGGAATTAAAAAAGATGAACGTATTTACGGAGCATCCATTTTAGATGTTACTCCAACAATTCTAACCATGTTTGGTTTTCCTATTGGTGCCGATATGGATGGAAACGTTTTGGTAAATGCTTTCGAGGAGACCATAATTCCTGATAAGATTGATTCATGGGATGATATTCCCGGAAATAGTGGCGAACATCCAAAAGACAGACAAGAAGATCCATATGCAGCAGCCGAAGCAATGGAACAACTTATTGAATTGGGATATATTGAAAGACCAAGTGAAAATGTGGAGAAAGCAATTAAAAATACGGTTAACGAGAATAATTATTATTTATCACGCATGTATATTAATGGTAGAAAATATAACGAAGCCATTGAGATATTGAAAAAATTGTTTGAAGAAAATCCAACAGTTACACGTTATTCCATGCGACTGGCACATGCTTATCAATCAATAAATAAAATTCAGGAAACGCGTGATGTACTTTCAAAAATAAAAACCACAAGTGGAAAAGAAACCATAAGCATGAAAATTATGGAAGGCAATTTACTTCTAGTGGAGAATAAACCTAAAGAAGCAATGGCTCTCTTCGAAAAAATTGAAGAGGAAATGCCAAATATCACGAGAGTGAATATGCAATTAGGTAAATGTTATCTCGCATTAAAAAAATGGAAAAAAGCAGAAGAGGCTTTTTTAAATGAACTTAATCACGATCCCGGAAATGCAGCAGCACATCACGGATTGGGAGTTTCATTAATGCGAAGAAAACAATATGATGCTGCAGTGGAGAGTTTTTTAAATGCTGTTGGATTAACATATTTCTTCCCATTTGCACATTATCATCTTGGTGAAGCATTATACATGTTAGGAGAATATGAACGTTCGGCAGAAGCATTTGAAGTGTGTTTGAAAATGGCACCGGGAATAAATAAAGCACGTCAGCTCTTAACAAATATTTACAATGAACATCTTAAAAAACCTGAAATTGCCATGGATCATAAGGCAAAAATTTCAGAATTTATTAAGGGTGATATTGTTATAGTTTCTGGATTACCAAGGTCCGGAACAAGTATGATGATGCAGATGCTCGACACTGGTGGATTGGAAGTATTTACTGATGGTGCAAATCGGATGAAAATAATCCAAAAGGATATTACGAACACGAATTAGTTAAATCTCTTTCCCGCAATAAAACCTGGATGAAAGATGCGATGGGAAAAGTGGTGAAAGTGATAAGCCAATTAATTTTTGAATTACCTGCAAATTATCGTTATAAAATTATTTTTATGGAACGCGATCTTGATGAGGTGATTCAAAGTCAGCATAAAATGTTGATACGCGATGGAAAGGCAAAAGAAGATTCCATAAATATTCGCGTAGTAAATGCATTCAAACAAAATCTGGAAAGAATTCATACATGGGTTCCAAAACAACAAAATATGGAGATCATTTTTGTTTCACACAGAAATCTGATCAATAATCCTGTGGAGGAATTAAAGAAGGTAAATGATTTCTTAGGGGGAACATTGGATACAAAAGCAATGGCCACCGTTGTAGATAAAAATTTACACAGAGAAAAAGCAGTTAAACAGTAAACTATATTATTACATTTGAATGAACAACCAAATACAGGTTATTAATTCTGTAATCATTATTTTCGCATTAAGAATTTCATTACTATGAAAAAAACCACCGGATCAAACAAAAAATTAATTCAATATGCAGCAAGTGCCGCAGCATTTTTATTGGTAAATGATGCATCTGCAACTATTATTTATACCGATCTTGACCCGGATGGAATAATTGGGGGTGAAGGTGCTGAAATCACACTTGATATTAATGCAGACGGAAATGATGATTTTACATTTATAGTTTATAGCTATGCCGGTACATTTACTTATTACGGAAGTCCTATTTCTTTTGATGTAAAAGTTGCGGGCGCGGAAGCATTAGACAATAATCAATTCCTTGGAAGTATTGTAACCATGAGCGGTTATACCAATGTTTATATCCCAACCCTTGCACCGGGAGAGGGAATTAACAACGATGATAATTTTGAAGGAGGATATGGCTCCCTGGCAGTAATTGTAAATGCTTCCCTTTACGGTTTTCCTGTTTATACCTTTGAAGGAGGAGCCTGGTTAGATACAGATATGCAGTTCATGGGATTCCGAATCAGTGTAGATAAAGATTATTTTTATGGCTGGATGAGGGTTTCCGTTAATGATGAGGCAAGCCAATTAACTGTACATGACTATGCTTATGAAGACGAGGCAAATAAAGCCATTTTTACCGGCTCCACAGCATCGGATATTGCAGTAAATCCATTAACCGGGACAGAAATTTATTCCAGTGGGCAAAATCTGGTTGTAAATCTGCCCTCTGCCATCACAACCCCTGTTGACTTGGAACTTTTTGATCTTGAAGGTAAACTGATCCTGCAAATTTCGCAAGTAATAGGTTCAAATACAATTAATTGCGAAGGCTTTGCCGGAGGAAATTATATTGTTCGTTTAACCGATCCTAATATGAGTTATAATAAACAGGTACATATTTCAAATTGATAGAAGTTTGTTCAGAAAAAAGAAATAAGTAAAATTTTGTCATATTTTGTGTTACAATTTTCACGAATTAAAAAAAATTACTACATTCGCCTTTATTATTAGTTAACCATTAATCTGTAAAAATGAAAAAATCATTTACAAACAAAGAAACAGTTAAAAAACTCGCATCCTATTCTGCCTTGGCAGGAGCATTTGTGCTCGTAAACACCGGAGCAAATGCACAGATCGTGTATACGGATGTTGATCCGGACGAAACCGTGGGAACAGGTGATTCTTATGACCTTGATATGAATAATGACGGAGATGTTGATTTCACTATCAACATGTCAAGCGTTACCATCCCAAGTTTATTCTACACTGTTGCTTACCACTCAGTTTATTTTGATGCGGTGATCAACTTCATGAAAATCTATCCTACCAGTGGTAATGCTGTAAATGCTTATACACTTT
Source organism: Bacteroidota bacterium (assembly GCA_016706865.1). NCBI lineage: Bacteria > Pseudomonadati > Bacteroidota > Bacteroidota bacterium. Next base: position 230,645 of record JADJIS010000001.1, read on the forward strand.
CTACCTATTCCGGAGGAACAGTTGGATATGGTTATGCCTTGAACAATGGTGAAGATATCGGACCTTCAGCTAACATGCTTGAAAATTCCACTCAGTATTTAGGTGCTTATTTAGGAATCCTTGACTATCCAGGTCCGGGTGATGTTTACTCATTCTCCACTTTTGGCGAATGGCCAGCTAAAACCGGCAAATTCTTAGGTGTGCGTTTCAATGCAGCAGGAAATGACCATTATGGATGGGTTAGATTAACTTGCGAAAATTATGAGATCACAATTGAAGATTACGCTTACAACGGAACTCCTGATGCAGAAATCGGAGCAGGTGATATGCCAACAGCAATTGAAACATTGCTAACTGACGATCAGTTAAGCGCTTACAGCTTCGGAAATACAATTAATGTTGTGGTTAAAGACATTACTTCTGATGCTACGGTTTCTGTTTTCAACACAACAGGACAAAAAGTTTATTCAAACGGTCTGAACTTAAGTGGAATGCAAATTTCACTTGATAATGCTGCTACCGGTAATTATACTTTACAAATTACCACTGCTGATAATGCAACTTTCAGCAAACAGCTTTACATTCAGAATTAAATTTTTATAGATTATTGAAAAAAACCTTCGAAGAAATTTGGAGGTTTTTTTTTGGACATACCACGAGTAAAAAATGCCACGAATGCACGAGTAAAAAATAAAATCTAAATTTAGAAATACTTGCCTGACGACGTGGGCAGGTGCACGAATAAAAAATAAAAAATTAAATTTATTAATACATACAGCCAATAACATTGGCTGTTCATTCGTGCATTCGTGGCAACCCTTTTAGCCCACAATACGGATGAAAAAATTACAGCCACGAATGCACGAATAAAAATACATTTAAAAGTACATGCAGTCTATTATTTTCCTTGGCTGTTTATTTGTGTAATCTAGGGAGGAGGGTGTACTTTGCTTGTTACTTCGTGCACTGGTTGGATCACCTCGCAAGCAGGTTCGTGGCATTCATTTAATTCCGATTTTATGGATATTCGAAAATTAAAAAAGGGATAAGAATTTCTCCTTACCCCTTTGAAAGCTATCTTAAAATAATATTATTCTTTTTCCTTTTCTGCAGTGTCCTCCGTTGCATCAACTACAGGAGTTTCTTCAACTATTGTTTCAGCAACTGGTGCTTTAACTTCAGCTTCCACCGCTTTCTTTTCTGTTTTACCTGAACCTGAACCACGACGGCTGCGTTTTTTGGTTGCACCTTTTGGAGCTTTCAACATGTTTTCGTTGTAGTCAACCAATTCGATGATACAAGTTTCAGCATTATCTCCTGCTCTGTGTTCAGCTAATTTCAGAATTCTGGTATAACCACCGTTACGTGTTGCAACTTTTGCGGAAATATTTACGAATAATTCGTTAACTGCTTCTTTGCTTTGCAATTCTGAAAATACCTCACGACGATTGTGTGTTGTATCTTCTTTTGAACGGGTAATGATAGGTTCAATATATACCCTTAATTCTTTTGCTTTCGCCAAAGTTGTTTTAATGCGTTTATGCAAAAGTAACGACACACCCATGTTGCTCAACATTGCACTTCTGTGTGCATATTTTCTTCCGAGGTGGTTTATCTTATTTCCGTGTCTCATTATACTTAATGTTTAATGATGTTATAACAACATCTGATTAATCTTCTTCTAATTTAAATTTTGAAAGGTCCATTCCGAATTGCAAACCTTTGTCTAAAACCATAGCTTCAATTTCAACTAACGATTTTTTTCCGAAGTTGCGGAACTTTAATAATTCGTTAGTGTCGTATTTAACTAATTCAGAAAGTGAATTGATCTTAGCAGCTTTCAAACAATTATATGCACGTACTGAAAGATCAAGATCTTCCAAAGGTGTTTTTAATAATTTACGGATATGTAAAGTATGCTCATCAACAACATTCACTTCTTTTTCACCACTTGTATGGAATGTAATATTTTCATCCGTTACAAGCATTAAATGTTGAATTAAAATTCTTGCTGCTTCCTTAATTGCATCTTCCGGATGAATTGTTCCGTCAGTTTTAATTTCGACAACTAATTTTTCGTAATCTGTTTTTTGTTCAACACGGGTATTTTCAATGGTGTATTTTACATTCTTAATAGGAGTGTAAATTGCATCAATTGGAATAACACCTATTGTTTTGTCGATGTTTCTGTTCTCTTCTGCAGGTAAATATCCTCTTCCTTTTTGAATTGTTAATTCAATATCCAATTTTACAAAAGGCTCCATTCTGCATATCAAAAGATCAGGATTGGTAACACGGAAACTATTGGTATGTTTTTCAATATCACCAGCTCTGAATTCTTCTTTATCTTTTAATGAAATAAAGATCTTTTCCACAGCATTTTCATCACCACCAATTTCTTTCTTTAAACGAACTTGCTTTAAATTCAATACGATCTCAGTGATATCTTCCATAACACCATTGATAGTAGAAAATTCGTGATCAACACCGCTGATCTTTACCGATGAAATTGCAAATCCTTCCAATGAACTTAGTAATACTCTGCGCAATGCATTTCCGATAGTAACACCAAAGCCCGGCTCCAAAGGTTTGAACTCGAAAGTTCCTTCGAAATCTGTTGCTTTTTGTAAGGTGATCTTATCAGGACGTTGAAATGAAAGTAATGCCATATTTTTTGGTATTTTATATTATTTTATTTTGAATATAATTCGACGATAAGTTGTTCCTTAATTGTTTCAGGAATCTGATCTCTTTCAGGATAACCAACAAAAGTTCCTTTCATTTGATTTGGATTCCATTCTAACCAAGGATATCTTTTTGAACTGCCCTGAGAAGTTGATTCTTTTAGCCATTCAATATCTTTTGATTTTTCGCGGATGGTAATTACATCACCGGGACGTAAAGTGGATGACGGAGAATTGCAAATTTCACCATTAACCTCAATATGTTTGTGATTAACCAGTTGACGGGCACCTCTGCGTGTTGGAGCAATACCTAAACGGTAAACTGTATTGTCTAATCTTGCTTCCAGTAATTGCAATAATGCTTCGCCGGTTACACCTTTACGACGTGTTGCTTCTTCAAAAGTTTTACGGAATTGACGTTCCAATACACCGTAAGTATATTTAGCCTTTTGTTTTTCTTTTAGCTGAACGCCATACTCACTTGCACTTTTCTTCTTGCGAGTCTGACCGTGTTGACCAGGAGCGTATTTACGCTTTTCAAATGCTTTGTCGTAACCAAAAATTGGTTCTCCGAAAGATCTTGATTTTTTTGTCCTGGGCCCTGTATACCTTGCCATTATTCTATTGAATTTTATTAATTAAAAACTATACTCTTCTCTTTTTTGGTGGACGACATCCATTGTGTGGCAATGGTGTAATATCCCTGATCATTGTAACTTCAATTCCTGAAGAAGCAATGGTACGGATAGCTGATTCACGTCCTGAACCGGGTCCTTTTACGAACACTTCCACTTTGCGTAAACCTGCATCGTATGCCACTTTACCTGCATCAGATGTTGCAATTTGAGCAGCATAAGGCGTATTCTTTTTTGAACCTCTGAACCCCGCTTTACCGGCTGATGCCCAGGAAATTGTTTGTCCTGTCATATTGGTAAACGTAATGATCAGATTGTTGAAAGAAGCTAAGATATGCGCCTGTCCTTCGGCTTCTACCTTTACGATCCTCTTCTTTGCTGTCTTTTTTGCTGTTGTTGTTTTAGCCATTTTATATTAGATGATTGTATTAAAACTTACTTTAATTATCCTTTAGGTGCTTTCTTTTTATTCGCAACTGTCTTTTTCCTTCCTTTACGGGTTCTGGAATTAGTTCTTGTGCGCTGTCCCCTCACCGGTAAACCTTTACGATGACGAACACCACGATAGCATCCGATATCCATTAAACGTTTAATGGCCAATTGCATTTCTGAACGCAGTGCACCTTCAACTTTTAATTCGTTGTTAATGTATGTGCGAATAGCATTGATCTCATCATCAGACCAATCTTTTACTTTTTTACTTTCATCTACACTCGCAGATTGTAAAATCTTTTTGGAAGTAGTTAAACTAATTCCGTAGATGTAGGTAAGGCCTATTACGCCTCTTTTGTTTTTAGGTAAATCTATACCAGCAATCCTTGCCATATTATTTATTCAATAATTTAAAATGTTAACCTTGACGTTGTTTGAATTTAGGGTTCTTTTTGTTTATTACGTACAGCCTTCCCTTCCTTTTCACGATCTTACAATCGACGCTGCGTTTTTTAATTGATGGTTTTACTTTCATAATAGTGTTATTTATATCGGTATATAATTCTTCCTCTTGTTAAATCGTAGGGACTCATCTCTACGGTTACTTTGTCGCCCGGTAATATTCGGATGTAATTCATCCGCATCTTACCTGAAATATGTGCAACAATTTCATGTTCATTTTCCAACTTCACTCTGAACATTGCATTTGATAATGCTTCTGTTATTGTTCCGTCTTGTTTTATTAACCCTTGTTTCGACATTAATTAACTGTTTCTTTTTCCTGATATAAGTTCTTGTTGCTTCTCACTGCCTTTTCAATATTGTCAAAACTGGAAAGGATATCTGCTGCTCCTGATGTAATTGCGATAGTATGTTCAAAATGACAGGATATTTTTTTATCCTTTGTTCTGATCGTCCAACCATCGTTTTCCTGAACAACATTTTTTGTTCCCAGATTGATCATTGGTTCTATCGCGATCACTAAACCTTCCTGCAATTTTGGTCCCTTTCCTCTGATCCCAAAATTCGGCACATCCGGTTCTTCGTGCAAACTTTTTCCTAATCCGTGTCCAACCAATTCTCTCACCACACCATAACCGTGATATTGTTCTGCATAATTTTGAATTGCATAACTGATATCGCCAATTCTATTCCCCGGCACCGCCATTTCAATTCCTTTTAAAACACATTCTTTGGTAACTCTTGCAAGATTTATTGCATCTAGCGTAACCTCACCGATTAAAAATGTGAATGCAGAATCTCCATGGAATCCATTTTTAAATACTCCGCAATCAACCGACACAACATCACCTTCTTTAATTTCATTTTTAGAAGGAATTCCGTGAACAACCATATCATTTACGGAAATACATAGTGTGTTTGGAAAACCTCTGTATCCTAAAAAGGAAGGTTTTGCACCGTTATCCCTGATAAATTCTTCAGCCTTTTTATCTAGCTCAAGAGTTGTTATCCCCGGTTTGATAATGCCGGCGATTAAAGCCAACGTATCTGAAACAAGCAAAGAACTTTTTCTGATGAGTTCAACCTCATCTTTTGTTTTATAATATATCATCCCTGTTGAATGCTTACTGGTCCTGATGAACGGCCTTTAATACGTCCCGACTTCATCAAACCGTCGTAATGACGCATTAACAGGTGACTTTCAATTTGTTGTAATGTATCTAATATAACACCTACCATGATGAGCAATGATGTTCCACCAAAGAACTGTGCAAATGACGGATCAACTCCAAATGCTCTTGTTGTTACCGGAGCAACTGCAATCAATGCTAAAAATATAGAACCCGGTAATGTTACTCTCGACAACACGTTATCAATAAATTCCGCAGTCTTTTTACCTGGTTTAACACCCGGAATAAATCCTCCGTTCTTTTTAAGATCATCCGCCATTTGAGTCGGATTGATGATGATAGCTGTATAAAAATACGTGAATATGATGATGAGGAAACCATAAATCAGGTTATATCCCCAGCTCTGAAAATCGTTTAACATTACCAATGCCGGTGAATTTTGCCAATCGGGATTTATCTGTGCGAAAATTCCCGGAATGAACATCAATGCCTGAGCAAAGATGATAGGCATAACACCTGCTGCATTTATTTTAAGTGGTATATATTGACGAACTCCGCCATATTGTCTTGATCCTACAACTCGTTTTGCATATTGAACCGGGATTCTTCTTGTTCCCTGAACCAATAATATAACACCCATTATAACCAATACCATAAAGGCGATCTCCAAAACAAATGGTATATAACCACCACCGCCATCGGCACCTCTGTGTGTAATTTCATTTAATAACGCCGCCGGTAAACCTGCAATGATACCAACCATGATCAACATGGAGATACCGTTTCCAATACCTTTATCGGTTATGCGTTCTCCCATCCACATGGTAAATAAAGTACCACCGGTTAGAATGATAACGCAGATAAACCAGAACAAACCATTTGGTGCTACAATGAAATCGGCATTTTGAGAAAGATTATTCAAATAAGCATAATATCCTGAAGCCTGAAGTGCAGTAACAATTACTGTTAGGTAACGTGTATACTGGTTCATTTTACGGCGACCGCTTTCGCCTTCTTTCTGCATTCTAGCAAAATAAGGAACAGCAATTGCCAAAAGTTGCATTGCGATAGATGCAGAGATATAAGGCATGATACCCAACGCAAAAATGGATGCGCGGCTAAATCCTCCCCCTGCAAATAAATTGATCAGACCCAAAAGACCGCTGTCGCCGTCAATATTTGCCGCCTGATTGTACAATGCAGCATCGATACCGGGCAGCATAACATAAGAGCCAAACCGATATAGTAATATTAATCCAAGCGTATACATCAATCTCTTTTTGAGATCTTCTATACTCCAGATATTCCTTAATGTTTGAATAAATTTTTTCATGTGTTACCCTATCACATTTATTGTTCCACCGGCTTCTTCAACTGCCTTTTTAGCAGTTTCGCTGTGTGCGTGTGCCCAAATTTCTACTTTTGCCTTTAATTCACCTCTTCCGAGAATTTTCAAACGTTCATCCGATTTCAGGATTCTGTTTGCTCTTAATACATCCTCGTCAAATCTTGTGATCTCATATTTTTCAACCAAACTTTGAATTTGATCTAAATTTAAAGTCACATATTTAACTTCAAAATTCTTATTGTTGAAACCGCGTTTTGGTAAACGGCGTTGTAAAGGCATTTGTCCACCTTCATGACCTCTTTTTCTGGAGTATCCTGAACGTGATCCTGCTCCTTTAAAACCTCTTTTAGAAGTTTCTCCCCAGCCGGAACCTTGTCCGCGACCTACACGGTGGCGTTTTTTGATCGAACCGTCTGCCGGTTTTAAGTTTGATAAATCCATTTTAAATATTTTCTACTTTTACTAAATGTTGAACTGCTTTCACCATACCCAATATTTGCGGAGTTGCTTCCACTTCAATTGTCTGATGCATTCTTCTTAAACCCAAAGCCTTCATGGTTGCTTTCTGTCTTTTAGGTCTGTCGGTTGTACTTCTTACTGAAGTTACTTTTATCTTGCTCATACCGGTATTAATTATTAAATACTTTTTTTAATGATGTATTTCTTTGTTGTGATATGGTCATTGGATTTCTTAAATGTGCCAACGCATCTAAAGTTGCCTTAACCACATTATGCGGATTTGATGATCCTAATGATTTTGCCAATACGTCGGTAACACCTGCACTTTCCAATACTGCGCGCATTGCGCCGCCGGCAATTACACCTGTTCCGTGAGCAGCTGGTTTTATCATTACTTTTCCGGCTCCGAATTTTCCGTGTTGTTCATGAGGAATGGTTCCTTTAAAGATCGGCACTTTAATAAGGTTCTTTTTTGCATCATCAATTCCTTTTTGAATTGCTTCTGTAACCTCGCGTGCTTTTCCTAAACCGTGTCCAACAATTCCGTTCCCGTCGCCTACAACAACCAATGCTGAAAAACTAAATGTTCTTCCTCCTTTGGTAACTTTAGCAACGCGCTGAATTCCAACGATCTTTTCTTTTAAATCGAGCTCACTTGCTCTTACTCTTTGTATTTCTTTATTAATTGCCATATTGAAAATTCTTATTTAGAATTGAAGACCTCCTTCACGGGCGCCTTCTGCTAAAGATTTAATTCTTCCATGATATAAATTACCACCTCTGTCGAAAGTAACCAGGGTAATTCCTAATTCCATTGCTCTCTCTGCCAATAATTTTCCAACACTTTTTGCCTTTTCTGATTTAGGTCCGGTTAAAGATTTACCTTGTTTGTCGGTAGTGGAAGCTGAACAAAGAGTATGTCCTGCTACATCATCAATCAATTGAGCATACATTTCTTTATTACTTCTGTATACTGCTAATCTTGGACGCTCAGCCGTTCCAGCAACTTTTTTGCGGACACGATAGCGAATTTTTTGTCTTCTTACTGATTTTCTTGATAACATAACTAATACTTTTATTTACCTGCAGTTTTACCTGCTTTACGACGCAATATTTCGTCAGAATATTTAATACCTTTTCCTTTATATGGCTCAGGGCTGCGGAATGATCTGATCTTTGCAGCAATTGCACCTAATAATTGTTTGTCGTTGCTTTCTAAAATAATGGTTGGGTTTTTTCCCTTTTCAGTTACTGTTGCAAGTTTCACTTCCTTAGGAATCATCATGATAATAGGATGTGAATATCCAACTGCAATTTCTAAAACCTGACCTTGATTGGATGCACGATAACCTACCCCAACTAATTCCAATTCTTTTTTGAATCCTTCTTCAATTCCTTTCACCATATTGCCAATTAGTGCGCGGTATAATCCGTGCATGGCCTTATGTCTTTTTTGTTCAGTAGGACGCTCAAGTGTAACTGTACTTCCATCAATTTTTATGATGATGTCTGCATCTACCTTTAGCGATAATTCCCCTCTTTTACCTTTAACAGTAACCAGATTATTTTCTGAAACAGTTAATGTAATACCTGCGGGCAATTGAATTGGTAACTTTCCTATTCGTGACATTTTATTTTCTTTCTGTGTTTATTAATAAATGTAACATAAAACTTCTCCACCGATATTCTGACGTTTAGCATCTTTTTCAGTCATAACACCTTTAGAGGTAGATACGATGGCAAGACCTAATCCGCTTAATACTCTTGGCAATGTATCAACACCGGCATATTTTCTTAAACCCGGTTTACTTACGCGGGTTAAACCTTTTATAGCCGGGGCTTTTGTAACAGGGTCGTATTTTAATGCTATTTTAATACTGCCCTGAGGACCTTCAGTTTCAAATTTGTATTTGAATATAAAGCCGTGCTCATACAAAATTTCTGTAAGGCGCTTCTTCATATTAGATGCAGGCACCTCCACGATTCTGTGATTCGCTTTTTGCGCATTTCTGATTCTGGTCAGAAAATCGGCTATCGGATCTGTAACGTTCATTTGTTGTTTACTTTTTAATTATTACCAACTTGCTTTTGTCATTCCCGGAATTTTACCATATAAGGCAAGATCGCGGAGTTTAATTCTTGAAATACCCAGATCACGCACATATCCTCTCGGACGACCGGTTAATTTACAACGGTTGCGGTATCTAACTTGTGAAGAATTACGAGGGAGTTTATCCAACTCTTCCCATCTTCCTTCAGCTTTAAGTTGTTTGCGACGATCTGCATATTTTTCAATCATATGCTCACGTTTGATATTTCTTGCTACTACTGAAATTTTTGACATAGTATCTTTTTATGCTTTGCGGAATGGAATTCCCAATCCTTTTAATAATTCATATGCTTCGGCATCTGTTTTTGCTGTTGTAACAAAGGTGATGTCCATACCTGTAACTCTTGTGATCTTGTCGATATCGATCTCCGGGAAAATGATCTGTTCTGTAATTCCCAAAGTGAAATTTCCTCTACCGTCAAAACTTTTATTATTCACTCCTTTGAAATCGCGAACCCTTGGAAGACCAACAGAGATCAATCTGTCGAGAAACTCATACATATTGTTTCCTCTTAAGGTTACTTTGATACCAATAGGTGTATTGGAACGCAATTTAAAGTTCGAAATATCTTTTTTCGATACAGTTGCAACGCATTTCTGACCTGTTATTCTTGTCAGTTCATCCAATGCAACATCAATGATCTTTTTGTCTTGAGTAGCAGCACCCAAACCCTGATTAATTGCTATTTTCAGCAACTTCGGTACTTGCATCGTGCTTTTGTGCTTTGCATTCTCTCCTGAAGACCTTTAGAGATCTCTTCGTTGTACTTTTGTTTAAGACGTGGAGTTCTAGTTTCCATTATTTAATAATTTCTCCGGATTTTTTTGAATATCTAACCATTTTACCGTTCTCGATCTTGCGGCTGATGCGAACACCTTTTCCACTTTTTGGATCAACAACCAGTACATTACTGATATGAATTGGTGCTTCTTTTTTAATGATACCACCATTCGGGTATTGTTGTGTTGGACGCGTGTGTTTCGACACGATATTAACGCCTTCCACCATTACACGGCCTTTGTCGTAATTAACTTCAATTACGCGGCCTTTTTTACCTTTATCATCACCGGTAATAACCTGAACCATATCATTTTTCTTAACATGATATTTAGGTTTGAACCTACCTGTGAAAATTTCTTCTTTCTTTTTCATAATTATAAAACTTCAGGTGCCAATGACACGATTTTCATAAATTGTTTATCTCTTAATTCGCGGGCCACTGGTCCAAAGATCCTTGTTCCTCTTGGCTCGTCGGCTGCATTCAACAAAACGCAGGCGTTATCATCAAAACGAATATAAGAACCGTCTTTACGACGCACTTCTTTATGGGTTCTTACCACCACCGCGGTAGCAACTGTTCCCTTTTTAATACCACCACCCGGTAAAGCATCTTTAACGGTAACGATGATCTTATCTCCGAGTGAAGCGTATCTTCTTCTCGTGCTTCCCAATACGCGTATGCATAATACCTCGCGGGCACCGCTATTGTCAGCTACTTTAAGTCTTGATTCTTGTTGGATCATTTTATTTAGCTCTTTCGACTACGTCAACTAATCTCCATCTTTTGAGTTTGCTCAAAGGACGGGTTTCCATAATTTTTACTTTATCACCCACTTTAGCATCATTGGCTTCATCATGAGCATGATACTTCTTGGTTTTTTTAAGGTATTTACCATATTTGGTGTGCATGATCTTTCTTTCCACTGCAACAGTTATGGATTTTTCCATTTTGTCGCTTGTTACCACACCGGTAATTGTTCTTCTTAGATTTCTAGTTTGTTGTTCCATCCTGGTTTAAAATTTATTTGGCGGAAACCAATTCACGTTTTCTAACTTCAGTTTTCAATCTTGCGATCTCTCTGCGCAGATAACGCAGCTGAGCCGGATTATCAATTGGGTTCACTGAGTGGTTAAAACGCAATTTCACCATACGGTCGTTGTCGTCATGAAGCCTTTGTTTAAGGTCTTCATTGCTCAACTGGTTTAAATCTTCTTTTTTTATCAACTTAGCCATTTGCCAAAGTTTTTTTTATTTATGAAACGTAGTCTCTGCGAACTACAAATTTTGTTTTAACCGGTAATTTACCTGCTGCAAGCCTCATTGCTTCCTGTGCTGTTGCAAGTGGAACTCCATCTGCTTCAAACATGATCCGTCCCGGTTGAACAACAGCCACCCAATATTCCGGGCTACCCTTTCCTTTACCCATACGAACCTCTGCAGGTTTTTTGGTAATAGGTTTATCAGGAAAAATATTGATCCAAACCTGGCCTTCACGTTTTAAGTGGCGGGTTAATGCAACCCTTGCTGCTTCAATCTGACGATCAGTTATCCAACCCTCTTCCAGTGTTTTTAAACCGAAAGAACCCGCTGATAATTGACTGCCTCTTTTGGCATTGCCTTTTATCTTTCCTTTGAACGTCTTCCTATGTTTTACTTTTTTTGGCGCTAACATGATTTTTATTTTTACCTTTTATTATTCGTAGGTCTTCTTCTTTTGTTATTGCGATCTTTTTCCTGTTGTAAGCCAATATTTGGTTGTAAATCTCTTTTTCCAAGAACTTCACCTTTACAGATCCAAACTTTAACTCCCAATTTACCGTAAACGGTAAGAGCTTCTTTCCATGCGTAATCTATATCTGCACGGAATGTATGCAATGGAACACGACCTTGTTTGTATTCTTCCGAACGAGCCATTTCCGCACCATTTAATCTTCCGCTCACTCTTATCTTCACACCTTCAGCACCCATTCTCATTGTAGAAGCAATTGCCATTTTAATAGCTCTTCTGAAATTGATACGCGCTTCCAACTGACGTGCAATGGTTTCTCCAACAATATTTGCATCCAATTCGGGGCGGCGGATCTCAACGATATTGATCTGCACATCTTTTTGTGTGATCTTTTTCAATTCTTCCTTCACCTTGTCAACTTCTCCACCACCTTTTCCGATAATGATACCGGGTCTTGATGTATGGATAGTTACAGTAATTCTGTTCAGTGTTCTTTCAATAACTATTTTTGAAATTCCACCTTTTGATATCCTGGCATTCAGGTATTCGCGAATTTTTTCATCCTCGATCAACTTTTCTGCCATGGTTTTTCCACCATACCAGTTGCTGTCCCATCCGCGGATGATACCTAGTCGATTACCTATTGGATTACATTTTTGTCCCATTCGAATTCTTTATATTTTATTCCTTGGTTTCTTTTGTTTCTGCAACTGCTGCATTTCTTGATGCAACTTTTACAGTGATATGGTTTGTGCGTTTGCGTATTCTGTATGCTCTACCGTGCGGTGCAGGTTGAAATCTGCGCATTGTTTTTCCGGCATCAACAAAACATTCCTTTACATACAAATTACTGTCGGCAGCATCCTGTTCAAATTTTTGCTCCCAATTTTTGATCGCGCTTCTCAGCACTTTTTCTACCGGAGCTGCGGATTTTTTATCCGTATATTTTAGAATATTGAGTGCTTTATCAATATCGAGACCCCTGATAACATCAACAACATATCTCGCTTTACGAGGCGAACCTGCATTGTTGTTGGTTCTTGGGTTATTAATAAGTTTTGCTACTGCTTCCATACTTTCTTTTATTAACGCTTAGCGGTATGTGATTTAAAGTTTCTTGTAGGTGAAAATTCACCTAATTTATGTCCTACCATGTTTTCAGACACATACACCGGTATAAATTTATTTCCGTTGTGTACTGCGAATGTATGACCAACCATATCCGGAATGATGGTAGAGCGGCGTGACCATGTTTTAACCACGGTTTTTTTGCTCGTGTCATTCAACTTCTCCACTTTCGCGGCGAGGTTATGATCAACGTAGGGTCCTTTTTTTATCGAACGTGCCATTAACTATTGATTATTTTTTACGTCTGCTGATGATGAACTTAGTTGTTGTTTTCTTCGGATGACGGGTTTTCATTCCCTTAGAGAATTTACCGTTGCGTGATCTTGGATGTCCTCCGGATGCACGACCCTCACCTCCACCCATCGGGTGATCTACAGGGTTCATTGCAACTCCTCTAACACGAGGACGGGTTCCTTTCCATCTGCTGCGACCGGCCTTTCCGGATTGTTGCAGGTTATGGTCAGGGTTGGAAACCGAACCTACTGTTGCAACACAGCTATCTAATATCATCCTGGTTTCACCGGAAGGCATACGAACTATTACATATTTACCTTCTTTTGCTGATAACTGAGCCCAGCTTCCTGCGCTTCTTGCTATCATTCCGCCTTTACCCGGATACATTTCAATGTTGTGAATAATAGTTCCCAATGGAATACTGCGCAACATCAAGGTGTTTCCCAATTCAGGTGCTACGTTTTCACCGGATTCTACCGTTTGTCCAACTTGCAAACCATTTGGTGCAATGATGTATCGTTTCTCTCCATCAGCATAATTCAATAATGCTATGAATGCACTGCGATTCGGATCGTATTCAATTGTTTTAACTGTTGCAGGAACATTGTGTTTATCCCTCTTAAAATCAATTATACGATATCTCTTCTTGTGACCGCCACCAATGTAGCGCATCGTCATGTTTCCTGAACTATTACGTCCACCCGTCTTTTTAAACGGCGCGGTCAAACTCTTTTCAGGTACATCAGTGGTAAGTTCAGTATAAGCGTTGCCTATTCTGAATCGTGTACCTGGTGTAACCGGATTATATTTCTTTAATGCCATCTTTCAGATTAAATTGTGCTGAAAAAATCAATTGTTTCGCCTTTTTTTAGAGTGATGTATGCTTTCTTCATACGTCCTTTGGTGCCCTGACTGATTCCGAACGGTGTTCTTTTCCAGCCGAATTTACCATTGTCGGTAATCGTTCTTACATGCTCTACACTAACACTGTAGTTTTTTTCCACAGCATTTTTGATCTCTATTTTATTGGCATCCATTCCCACTACAAAACCATAAGTGCCATTCGCTTCAGTAAGCTTCGTGGTTTTTTCGGTGATGAGCGGTTTGATTAATATTCTCTTTGCCATTTTACTAATTTTTAATTGTTCTCTGCCATTTGGTTGATCATGTTATGTGCTTTCTGATAAAACAATACACTGTGCGTTCATGATCGTGTAAGTATTCAGGTCAATTGCTTTTGCGGTATCCGTTTTTGGCAAATTGCGAACTGATAATTTTACATTGTTGTTTTCAGCATCTCCCATAATTAAAAGGGTCTTTTTACCTGCAACACCAATGTTGCTCATAATTTTGCTGAATTCTTTTGTTTTTGGAGTGTCCATAGTGAAATCTTCCAATACAACAATTCCGTTTTGTTTTGCTTTATATGATAAGGCAGAACGTTTAGCCAATTCTTTCACCTTGCTGTTAAGTTTAAAGCTGTAACTCTCTTGGACGTGGGCCAAATATGGTTCCACCACCGTGAAATAACGGACTTTTTATAGATCCTTTTCTGGAACCACCAGTTCCTTTTTGGCGATGCAGTTTTCTTGTTGAACCTGCAGTTTCTCCTTTATCTCTCGCTTTATGAGTTCCCTGACGCTGATTTGCCAAGTACTGTTTTACAGCAAGATAAATGGCGTGGTCGTTAGGTTCGATGCCGAAGATATCCTCATTCAGCTCTACCGCTTTACCTGTTTTTTCGCCTGATATTTTTACAATGTCGACTTTCATGTTATCTCTCGATTATTACATAAGATCCTTTACTTCCCGGAACAGATCCGTTTAAAAGTATCAGATTCTTGTCAGAAATAATTTTTGCTATTTTGATGTTGCGCATTTTAACGGTGTCGCTTCCCATGTGACCTGCCATTTTCATTCCTTTGAATACTCTGGAAGGATATGATGATGAACCGATGGAACCCGGTGCGCGGTGACGATCGTGCTGACCGTGTGTGCGCATACCAACACCACTGAAATTGTGACGTTTAACTACACCCTGAAATCCTTTTCCTTTAGAAGTACTAACAACACTCACTTTTTCTCCTTCAGTAAAAATGTCGCAGGTAATATTATCTCCTACATTTTTATCCAGATCAAAATTGCGGAACTCCTTTATCTTACGCATGTGTTTTGCGTTTGATTTTTTGAAGTGACCGGCCTGAGCCTTATTTGAATTTCTTTCTTTCATTTCATCAAAACCTAACTGAACAGCACTGTAGCCATCCGTATCGTCAGTTTTCTTTTGCACAACTACGCATGGTCCAGCTTCTATCACGGTGCAGGAAATTACTTTCCCCTCTTCACCGAAGTAGTGCGTCATGCCTATTTTTTTTCCTATGATCCCTTTCATTGTCCGGAGCTTTTAGATTTTAATTTCCACTTCTACTCCACTTGGCAACTCAAGTTTCTGAAGTGCATCAACTGTTTTATTTGTTGCGCTGTAAATATCTAGCAACCTTTTATAGGTGCACATTTGGAACTGCTCACGCGCTTTTTTTATTTACGTGTGGTGAACGCAATACGGTATAGATCTTTTTCTGTGTTGGAAGCGGAATTGGTCCGGTTACAACTGCTCCTGTATTGCGAACTGTCTTTACGATCTTCTCTGCAGTTTTATCTACCAGAGTATGGTCAAAAGATTTCAGTTTCATTCTAATTTTATAGGTCATACTATTGTATTCTTATTTATTAACCAACTGATACTTTTCCTTTTGATTTAGCAATTACCTCTTCTGCAACAGATGTTGGAGCAGGGGCGAAATGCGAGAACTCAAGAATGGATGTTGCACGTCCTGAAGTGATTGTTCTCAGTTGTGTAACATAACCAAACATTTCACTCAACGGAACTTTTGCTTTGATAACGGTTGCATTGTTCTTATTGTCGAAACCTTCAATCATTCCTCTTCTTCTGTTCAAGTCACCAATTACATCTCCCATATGATCTTCCGGAGTAATTACTTCCAATTTCATGATAGGTTCCAATAATTGAGGTCCTGCATGTTTACCTGAATCGCGGAAAGCGATCTTGGCAGCCATTTCGAAAGAGAAAGCATCGGAGTCAACTGCGTGGAAGGAACCGTCAAATAAACGTACTTTCATACTGTCTAACTGATATCCGGCCAATACGCCTGTATTCATTGCTTCCTTAAATCCTTTTTCCACAGATGGAATATATTCACGAGGAATTGATCCTCCGAAAATGTCGTTCACGAATTGTAAACCAATATGTCCTTCATCCGCAGGTCCGATCTCAAACTGGATATCAGCGAATTTACCGCGACCACCCGTTTGTTTCTTGTAAGTTTCTCTGTGTTTGATCGTTTTAGTGAAGGATTCTTTGTAAGCAACCTCAGGAGCACCCTGATTTACTTCAATTTTAAATTCACGTTTCAAACGGTCAACAATGATCTCCAAGTGTAACTCACCCATTCCACGAACAACAGTCTGACCTGTTTCTTCATCGAACATTACTTTAAATGTTGGATCTTCTTCCGCTAATTTGGAAAGAGCCATACCCAGTTTATCCACTTCCGCCTGCACTTTAGGCTCAATCGCCAATCCGATAACCGGATCAGGGAATTTGATGCTTTCAATGCAATAGGATTATTTTCGTCGCATAAAGTATCACCTGTTCTGATATCCTTGAAACCAACTGCTGCTCCAATATCACCTGCTTCGATAGTATCGAGTGGGTTTTGTTTATTGGCATGCATTTGAAGAATACGGGAAATACGTTCTTTTTTACCTGTGCGCACATTCAAAACATAAGAACCCGCATCCAACTTACCGGAATAAACCCGGAAGAATGCCAAACGACCAACAAAAGGATCGGTCATGATCTTAAACGCAAGAGCTGTAAAAGGTTCTTTTACATCTGGTTTGCGGAAAACTTCTTCCTCTGTATCAGGATTAATACCTTTAACACCTTCAATATCTAAAGGAGAAGGAAGATAACGCACAACAGCATCCAGCATAAACTGAACACCTTTATTTTTAAATGCAGAACCACAAAGCATAGGAATGATAGCGATATCAATAGTTGCCTTGCGAATTGCATTAATTAATTCAGTTTCTGTGATAGAATCCGGATTGTCGAAATATTTTTCCAATAAAGCATCATCGTATTCAGCAACTGCTTCCACTAGATGATTTCTGTATTCGATTACCAGGTCTTTCATATCTTCCGGAATTGGCACTTCCTTATAAGTCATACCCTGAGTTGCATCATCCCAAACAATTGCTTTGTTCGTGATAAGGTCAACAATTCCAATGAAAGTTTCTTCCGCACCGATAGGTAATACAAGAGGAACCGGATTTGCGCCCAACATTTCTTTCACTTGTTTTACAACTTCAAGAAAATCGGCACCTGCGCGGTCCATTTTGTTTACAAAGCCCATACGGGGAACGCGGTAACGGTTAGCCTGGCGCCAAACTGTTTCTGATTGTGGTTCAACACCACCAACAGCACAGAATAATGCTACCACACCATCCAATACGCGTAAAGAACGTTCCACCTCAACTGTAAAGTCAACGTGTCCCGGTGTATCAATGATATTTACTTTGTATTCGTCGTTTTTGTATACCCAATGTGTAGTTGTAGCAGCAGAAGTGATCGTGATACCACGTTCTTTCTCCTGTTCCATCCAGTCCATTGTTGCAGCTCCATCGTGAACCTCACCAATTTTGTGGGTTACACCTGTATAAAACAAAATACGCTCTGTTGTTGTCGTTTTACCGGCATCAATATGGGCTGCGATCCCAATGTTACGAGTGTATTTTAAATCTCTTGCCATTTAATTATTCCTTTACTTATTATGATTTAAAGTGAGCGAAAGCTTTATTCGCTTCAGCCATTTTATGAACGTCTTCTTTCTTTTTCATTGTAGCTCCTTCGCCTTTAGCTGCTGCTACAATTTCAGCTGCTAATTTTTCCGCCATGGATTTACCACTGCGTTTGCGGCTGTATTGTATCAACCATTTCATCGATAGAGAAACTTTGCGATCCGGACGAATTTCTGTTGGGATCTGGAAGTTAGCTCCACCGATACGGCGACTTTTTACTTCAACTCCTGGAGTTACGTTACTCAATGCTTTTTTCCAAACTTCGTATCCGCTTTCACCGGTTTGTTTTTCAACAAGATCCAATGCATCGTAGAAAATTCCGAATGTGATACTTTTTTTGCCTTGCCACATCATCATATTTACAAACCTTGTAACCACAGCGTCGTTAAACTTTGGGTCCAGGGGTAAATATCTTTTTTTAGGTTTTAGCTTACGCATTTATATTAGTTTCAATTTTTAATCAATTATTTCTTTTTTGCCGGAGCAGCTACTGCACCTGCTTTTGGTCTCTTTGTTCCGTATTTTGAACGGCTTTTTCTGCGGTTATTCACACCGGCTGTATCCAACGCGCCGCGAACAATATGATAACGCACACCCGGAAGGTCTTTCACCCTGCCACCGCGTATCAACACGATAGAGTGTTCTTGTAGGTTATGTCCTTCGCCCGGAATGTAGGCAATGATCTCGGTTTGATTGGTTAAGCGCACTTTGGCAACTTTTCGAAGAGCAGAGTTTGGTTTCTTAGGGGTAGTAGTATATACCCTTGTGCAAACACCACGCTTTTGAGGGCATGAGTCAAGTGCACGGCTCTTACTGGGACTTTTTATAATTTCCCTTCCTTTGCGAACTAACTGTTGAATTGTAGGCATTCTAGCTTTTTACCTTTGATTTTTAAAATTTCGGGCTGCAAAAATAAGAAGAAGGAGCGATATTCACAAAGGTATGTGCACAATTCCCGAAAGAAAGTGCAGGTAAGCCATTGCGAACTTTATCGGGGTTCACGCCCTTAATTCTACCTGCGGCCGTTTTTAATAACGGTTCCGTTTTTTGATTAAACGGGCTGCAAAGGTAGGTAACCTGTTTGTGATATGCAAGGTACGGGTGAAAATAAATTCCAACTTGGTGGAAAAGAGGTGGAAAAGGCAACAAAAGGGAGAGGAAAAGCGTAAAAGGGAATCTGGATTAGTGGTGAATGGTGAATGGCGAGATTGCTCCTGCTGGACCGAATATTTGATGTATTCTTTAAAAATTTCAAGGTTGGCCGGAGCGGACTCACGCCTCACGATTGACGATTCACGAAAGGCGCAGCCTGTAATTTAAAAATCGTGAACCTACACGCTAACATTCAGGTTCACGATTTATATACTTGCCGGATTCACGACTCACGGTTGACGATTGACGATTCCCGCCCATCAATCACATGTTTCCAGATCTGCATACCAATTGCAAGTCCAGTTTGTAGAGGTATAGGAATTATCGGTTCCTCCACCAGGGGTATAAATTTTACCGGGGGTGATCTCATAATAACCAAAATTTGCCGATGGGGAGCAACCGTGGTTTTCTTGGGCTGCCGTCCAAACTGCAATACTTACCGGTTCATCAAACATGCTTGGATCTATCACGTATTTTACCGGGCCCAGATCCGTTTTTACAGTTACAAGCGGTGCAACATGGTACCACCAATAAACACAACAATCACCGGCATCAACTGCAAGACTGCCTGTTACATCTTCATAACTGAAAACTTTTTCGCAAGACAATTCATACTCTTCAAGCATTATTTGACGCATTTTGTGTGCTCTGGCGTAACATCCGTCCACTACATATTGAAATGGAATACAATAATCTATAGTAGCAGTTCCGGTTGCGCAGCCCTGAGATGCGCAATAATCAAATATCTCGTTCAGCTTTGCCATGTTAGGCACTATTTTTTTGGCTTCGATAACCTCTTCTGTTGTTTGTTCAAATTTTTCGGCCCAATCTCTTATTTCCTGTGCTGAGGCTTCCTCAGAAGAAATAATAGGAATAAAGGAGGCCTTTTCATCGCCAAAAAAGACTCTTAATGGCTTTTTCGCTTCTACACACTCGTCGATCAGATTTTTGATCTGCAAATACTGAGCATTGTTCTTTAATACTTCAAAAATTCGAGGCGACTCGAAAAACCTGACTTGAATAGCGGAGGCATCGGCGCTTTCCCTGTAATAAGCAGGAGTCATTAATTTGTATTCGGAAGTGATGGTAAGTGGTGTGATCTCTTCCCCCGGGAATTGTGATTTTTTACAACCCGTAACTATGGAACTGAGGAGAACCAAAAGGGTTAGTAGTTTAAATAATTTCATAGTTTTTTGTTTAGGTGGTAAATGTAATGAAATTATAGGAATACAGAATATGGAGTGTTAAATATTATTGAACCACTAATTAAAATTCTTGATCTTTGAAAATTGAAGGTGATAAAAAAGATAATTAATTGATTATAATAGCCTGGTAATAATTATTTTTATCTGACCTGATCTTTAAATAATAAATCCCTTTTAAAAAGTCACCAACTTTTATTTCCGATGTATTTGTCGTGAGATTTTCAGAATACATTATTTTTCCCTCCACATTAATTAATTCAATTGATGCATTTAAAAAATCATTTCCAACTTCCAGAATAAAAAATGTTTCCGATGGATTTGGATAAAGTTTTATGGAATTTTCGGAAATATCTTCCAAAGAATTTGCAAAAGTGACTTCGACACTATCTGTGGTTGAGCATTCCAAACTATCTGTAACAGTTGTTGTATAAAATCCAGGTGATAAATTTTCTATCGTCGCTGTTGTTTCACCGGTCTCCCATAAAAAGGAAAAGGGTGGAGTACCGCCATTGGTGATAGTTGCTGTTGCAGTGCCATTATTTTCTCCGCCAATTGCGGGAGTACTTGTCACTATTAATTGCGGCCCGATAAAAATTGTATCAATTGCAACCGCAGAACAAAATACTGGAATAAATCTAAATGCAGTATCATTAGCACCATCATGCCAGCTTTTTTGTACAAATTCGTTATCGCTGGGATTGTGCGTATTAATCCATTTTGTTCCAAAATCATTTACTATTCCTTGCGTGAATGCTCCTTCCTCTAAATCTGCCAAGGTGTCAATATATAATTCAATAATACCGGTTGACTCATACAATACCGACGTAACTGTGATATAAAAATACGATGGAAAATTCATATGAACTTCATCATATTTAATGACAAATTTTCGATAAGGAGCTGATCCTGAAGTTTCATAATATACTTCACCACCGCCTAGAATATTAAGGTCTTCTCCTGCCAATGCAATAAGATTATTAATAGTTGGAGAAGGGATACCTATATACCAGGTATCATGAGCCTCTCCAAAACACATATAGCCATTACTTGTCGGAAAGATGGTATCATATGTGTTTTCATAAAAATTAAAATTAAATCCGATTCCAATTGTATCTACATCATCATTAGTTGTAAAGGAAACAAATGTTGGTGAAATGAACTCCGGTGGAGTATATGGAATAGTTTCCATTGTATAATCCATTGCGGTAGAATAACTGTAATTAATAAGAGCATAAGTTCCGTTCACATATACTCCGGGATCAAAAGTTCCTGTTAACGTATCGGTTATTCCCTCGCCTGAAAAAATTCCTCCGCTGCCAACATTTATATCCGGAGTAAAACTCGCATCAGTTTCGCACAACGTGATCGGATAATTCAAATCTGCGGGGGTTGCGCAAATACTTGTTATCGTAAAAATTAATGTATCGTTATTTGTTATTGTATCGCCCTCTACACTTGTCCACAATTTTATTTCATGATCGCCACACGCACTTAAATCCACTGTAGTGCTTAATAAAATCGTATCTGACAAATAGGCTTCAATATTTTCTGTTATAATTTCACTCATAATTATTCCGCCATCAACCTGAAAATTAATTGTATAATTATTTTGATCAGCAAAACCATAATTATGAACAAGTAGCTGTAAATTTTCCTCACCTAAATTGCATTCTGCGATAGGGTAGATAATATCTTGAATTCCTAAATCTGTTTCTGAGTGTAGACAAGGAGCTAAGTGCCAGAGGATATTACGTCTTAAATCAAGATGCTCTTCTGAATAATGCTCAATATTATTATAAAATTGAGAAACGATTACCTCCCCTAAACCAAAAAATTTATTCAATAAACATACACGGGAACCTGTGGTGTCAATCATTAAAGTGTCATAATTATCCCCATTGAAATCACCAAAACTTTTAACAAATCCCAGATCAGGTGAAAAATCAATTGGGTTAGTTAATGGGTATTTTGGACCTACTAAAAAACTAATATCCTCTCCAATATAAATTCCTTCATAATTAGGCGACAAGTTTTCAATCCTATTAATTGAATCGAATCCAAGATAATATGTATAACTTGGAGTGGAAACAAAATTAATATAAAGATGCCCACCATCTGAAACAAAATCTTCAAAATAAGTTAGATGCATTCCATAAAAAGCATCAAAATCATCACTTGCTCCCAATGAACCTTCAATAAAAATCATACAGGTATTTTCAGAGAACAAACCAGATGTGTCAATACTCCCATAATTAAACTGCTCCCAATTACTGACTCCAAACATATCATTCATTAATGAAATGTTAAGAGCATTGTCAACCCCCCCACCTCCAATATATACAATGCGTTTGTCCGGTGTCTGAGCTTGGAGGACAGTATTAACTGACAAAAAAAATAAAAAAATCAACGAATTACGGTTCATTGTCAATAATAATATGTACTTTATGAACTTTAATTAACAAATTTACTTAAAATTTAGCAGAACTAAGTAAATTGGTTTAAATTTAAGCTCTTTTCCACCTCTAAAATTTTTACCTATGAAACGCATACTACTCTTATTTACACTAATTCTTTTTGCTACTACAATTAGCTTTTCTCAAACTAATTTCACTTTGCATATTTATTATGCTCAAAATCAGCCAGTGGAAGATGACCTATTTGGGGTGCATATGAGTGGTTTTTTTGATCGGTGCCGTTGTTATGATCCGGATTCAGTTGGAGGTGGAGTAGATACCATTGACCAGTGTATGGAATATGCCGCAGCATTAAAACCTAAAGTATTGCGTTTTCCAACCGGTGGTGAAAATAAATTTGTTACTTTATTAGATGGTCCACCGGGTTATGGGTATGAACAATATTTAATTGATAGCGCATTTGCCCGTGGTTATTTGGATGCAACAAGTTATTCTGACTGGACAGAAACAGTTAACAATCAATATATAATAAATCCTGACAGTGCGCTTTATATTGATCGATTAATTGATTTTGTACAATATTGTGATGAGGTAAATGGTTTTGCACCGAGTGTGATATTTGTCGCTAATGTTTCGAAACAAGCTATGTTTCCTGATATGTTTGATAATGTTATAGATGAAAATATTGCAGCAATACAATACTTAGTTGATAACGGTATTGAAATTGCAGCAATTGAAATGGGCAGTGAGCACTACGATGATGGAAATGACATTGATACTTTTTATAGATTTAATGGATACTGGAAACTTATTAAGCCCTTGCTCGATGTGCTGCATGCAGATCCTGAGTTAACCTCCATTCCTGTTTCTATAGTTGCAGCACCGGAACCCGAATTTGCTGCCTATATTGGCGTTGGTGATGCATCAGTGGAACATTACAAAGAATGGAATATTGATTTAAAAACAAAAGCGACTGCACCGGGTACATCTTCAAGATTTGAAGCATATTCAGTGCATTTATATGATACGGAAAAAGGCATGGAACCATGTTATGAATTATATAAAGATTTGTATTACGACTCAACTTTTAATTATGAAATTTTATATGCCCCAACTGACCCTAATTTAAATCCATCATTTGAATGTGCACGCGACAGTTTTTACAGTTTTGCCAATAATTATTTACCTCAAATATTTGAGCGATATTCTGCAACTGATAGTAATTATTGTCTCGGCACTTTGAAATCCTATATACTATCTGAGTGGGGCGTAAAACCACCAAAAACTCCGGGTTCAGGAGCGCCAATAACAGATTCAACCATACTTGGAAATTTTAATAACACCTTCATAGAAGCGGGTTTAACTTTTATGTATTTATTATCGCTTGCAGATATTGATACAATAGACACAGGTGCTGATATTCGGATGGCAACGAAACACACCGAAATGGCAGGGTTTACACATGGTCTTGTGAGTTTTTGGAGCACGTTTGATGTTGACGATCCTGATCAGCGTTTTGTAAAAAGGGCATCTTGGTATGCATATAAACTTATGCAAAATATTTTTACTAAAAATTATGAACGCGTAAAAAGTGATGTGGTTTTATTGGATGGCACAAATACACCTTTTATAAAAACATATTTTGGCGGTGATGGTGCTTATATGGGTACCGGATGGGCACCTTATTTTCATATGTTCTATTACAATCCTACTGCGGATACTATTTTTTGTTTAAGAGATGAAATAACAGCAGATACTACATTTGGATATGGAATAGACGATCCTTTAAACGGGCATATGAAATATCGGTATATAAAAGTTGATCAGCTTTACAGTCATGGCGGGGATAATCAATATATCCGGGACAATAGTTTTTATACGGTTGGGGTTGCGCCCTTAATCGATTCTATTTATGAGGATACAATTGGTGGAGACCCCATTTTATTACCCTATAGCATGGGTGAATATTATTGGCGCTTAATTCCGCTGCCATATAAAGATGAAACTGAACTGATTGCCGGTGATATTAACATATCCGTTTATCCAAATCCAGCAAGTGAGTATGTAAAATTTGCATTTAATCTGAGTGAAAAATATACAAATGATTATAAATTAAGTATATTCAATTTATTCGGACAAAAAATTGAGGAACTGCTCGTAACTGACAACTATGCCGAATGGCGCCCGGATAACTTAGTGAAAGGAATTTATATTTATGAATTAACAAGCGCAGGTAAGAAGTTGGGAACTGGAAAAATTATATTGCAATAACCTTTAAAAATATTGCAAATTATGCAATTCACTTGAGAGAAGTGAGGATATTTAGATACTTGTTCACTTAAAAAAGCTTGGATTTTTATCAAGCTAAGATTCCATATTTACGAAGTACTGCAACAAGTTAATTGAGAAAATTGCCTTTCTGTACTTTTCTAAATATTATTTCCAAATTGTTGCCGTAAAAATATTTGAATGGTTAAAAACGCTTTTGCCTTTCTTTGCAAAATTGTATTTAAAAAATCTTTGTATTTATTATTTTCTGCAATTGATTTATTTTTAGTGAGTTTTTTTAGAGATTCTAAAGTCATAAAATTTTCGAATCTGGAAGAATCCATTTCAACTTCTTTTGCGCATCTAATTACAAAATCTTCATGCGCTTTTTTAATTATTATCAAATAATAGTCTCGCTCTTCATGTTTCCTGATTTCTATGTAGGCATCAGACTGAACAACTTTAGAATATTTCAAAAATAATTTTGAATCTTTACGACTATCATTATCTATTATGCCTACCGCTCTTTTACGTTTTTGCCTAATATATTGCATTTCCAGTTGATTTAACACTTCTCCCAATCCGCTTGCATGTTGCGGTACCTGCCGCCTTAATAAAGTGGTTAAAAGGGTATCAGCAAAACACTCTACAACAATTTGATGCTCCATCGTGTTTATTTAAAATTCTGCAGGTTGAAAAAAACATCTGTGCCATTACCCCAAATATTTAAAATATCCTCATCAGAGAGCTTCTTAATTTTAGTTTGGAAGTTTTCATAATAGGTATAGAAAATGCTAACCTCTGGCCATAAATCTTTTTCCTCTATAAAATAATTGATTAGATAGGGACTATGTGATGTAATGAAGAATTGATTAGTTTCGGAGTTTTGAATATTCTGACATAACGTTTGAACATAAGGTGGGAATGAATGATTTTCAGGCTCCTCAAACAATAAAATTGAATCTCTATTAGAATAAATCGCTGCTATATTATATATTAATCTTTGATAGGTATCAGCGACTAATGAA
Organism: Bacteroidota bacterium; assembly: GCA_016706865.1. NCBI lineage: Bacteria > Pseudomonadati > Bacteroidota > Bacteroidota bacterium. The sequence goes on from JADJIS010000001.1 coordinate 256,729, forward strand.
AATGGTATTTTGTACGAAACATTATTCTTTCGCTTCTGAATCTCAAATTTTTTCGTTGTGTAGTCTTGCAATAATTCTAACTTGTATTTTTTAAAAAGTTTTCCTGCAAAATCACGAAGATCCTTGTTTATTTGAAAAATTGTGAATAAATTAGATCCATCAGGAACTAAAAAGCCGGCAAATGTATTTTTGAATTCTCCTGTAAAAAGATTGTTAAAATCATAACGTTTTATGGGTGTAACATAACTGAGGTCAAAATCGTTATCTGTAAACAAACCATCATTTTTGAAACTTAAAATATAGGGTTTAATTGGAAGTTCCAGCTGGACTGGATCATCGAAATATCGCTTCAAATCTTGTTTATAATTGTGGTATGTATTGGATAACACTGCTTTCTTTAAAATAGATTTATAAGAACTGAAAACAAGGTCGTAAAAATCAAGTCCCTTATGCCATCTTAAAGTTCCATATCCTATCGAAGTTTTAATTTCAATCGGATTGGTAATTTCCATATCATAAAAAAGATTGTTTATCTGTTCATATCGAATCATATTTTGACCAAATCGGGATTTTTGATCTCCTTTTTCAATGTAGGGCACACTAAATAAGGAAAGTGCTTCCAAAATATTCGACTTGCCGGAGTTCGGTTCGCCAATAAATATATTAATTCTGCTACAATCGGCTGATAATTTTTTTATAGACTTGAAATTTTTAATTTCCAGCGATTTAATATGATTTTTATTATGAATCATTTATCCCATTTTTATTTATTAACCAATAACAAAATTAATTATTTCTTTGGTTGTTTTACTTTCTTTTTCCCCTCCCCCGCAAACAAACCACTCGTATATTTATCATACAACTCAAACAAATACTCTATCCTTGCCGTTTCAGATGCAAATGGTTGCGAACGATAACATTGATCTACCGCTTTGTCCAAAACCTGATGTGCCTTAACTAAAGCCGGTGGCATTGTTAAATGGTCATAGAGATCAGCCAAACTGCTGTTTGGAAACTCAGCCCTAACATCCAATACTTTTTGCGCTGCTGATTCTACTGCTTGTTTTTGTTTTTCAGTTGGGGATTCGGGCCAAGGGTAGTTATTGTAAACAATATCCTTTGAATACCTAAAATCACTTTTCAATCTTCCACAAACATATTTTACCCATGCCATGTGCATTTCAGAGGTTAAAATACCAAAGTGAAATAAATTGCCATTGGCAATTATATGACAACTATTGTTAGCAATTTCGCCATTTTTAAAAAAACCAAATGGAATATACTTTCTATTTTCAGAAGAAGTACTGGGGATTAATATAAAGTTTGAGGGATTATATGTATCTCGAAATTGCATGGGCGTGGAAGCAAATTTTCGAGTTGAAGGCGCCACACTATTCAATCTAAATTCTTTTACTTTTTCAATCCGTTCCAAAAGTTCTGAATTTGATTTTATTTCTTCAGGTGACGCATCCTTTAACCAAATGCACCATCTGTTTTCATTATTTATATATTCTCTTGCACTTATTAATTTTTTAATGAATTTTTCTAACTTAGGATACTTTAAAATTAAAATATTCTTTTCAACATCAGTCAATAACAAATTACCGCCATCCAAAGGCATATTTCCAAAATTCATTTGTGGAACATTTGAAATGGGGTTTTGGCGAGATGTAATGATTACTGTTTTAGCATCAACCAAATATGGATTTATGTTTTTCGCTAGTACTTCATGCGGGTCACTATTGACTGTTGAATATTCGAATATTTTCTTATTTGAAGAGTCAAAATTTGCAAAACCTACAATAACACAATAAACTGCAGCCACTCCACTTGCTTCATTATTCCATTTGAAAGTCCTATGTGCGAAATGAATTTTTATGTCAAAGTTTGAAAACAATTCACCCCATAAAATTCCAACTTGCTCCCCTTGCGAAATTGAATTAGTAGAAACAAATGCTGCTTTTGTAATTTTACTTTGTTTCAAATACATAGCAGCTTTTACGTACCATCCGGTAACATAATCCAACACACCAGCTCCTTTAGTGGAATGAAAAAGCAATTTTAATTCATTTCTAGCTTCCTCTGTCATTAATTTACTGCCAATAAACGGCGGATTACCCAAAATATAATTAAAGGTTGGGGTCTCTTTTTCAAATGGCAAAACAGGTATTAATTTATCCCAATTTAAACGCAATGCATTGCCTTTTACAATTGATGCACTTTTGCGGAGTGGAATTCTTTTCATATAATCGCCAAACTCGCTGCTTACTTTTTGGTTCATTTGGTGGTCCATGAGCCACATGGCAACAGTTGCAATTTGCACTGCATGGTCTTCGATTTCGATGCCGTAAAATTTATCTACATCAATATTTACCAATGCTTCGATGTCAGTTACTTGCTGCCCCTTTTGGGCAGTTTTAATTATTTCCATTTCGAGTAAGCGTAATTCACGATAGGTAATAATTAAAAAATTACCACAGCCACAAGCCGGATCCAAAAATTGTAATGTAGCAATTTTGGAGTGAAATTTATCTAATTTCCGGGCATCTGTTTTTACCTTATTAAATTCTTCCCAAAGTTCATCAAGAAATAATCCCTTAATAAGTTTTAAAATATTTTTTTCACTGGTATAATGCGCACCAAGATTTCGTCTTTCTTTTGGATTCATTACACTTTGGAAAAGTGATCCAAAAATTGCAGGTGAAATTTGTCCCCAATCAAGATCACAACAGTTTAATAAGGCTGTGCGCATTTTGCTGTCAAAACTTGCAGGTGGTAAAGATTCTTCAAATAATTTACCATTGATATAATCAAAATCAGCATAAACCTCATCTAAATTCTTAAATCGCTGATTTTTAGGGGTATTCAATACATGAAATAATTCGCTTAAACGTGGTGCCAGATCACTTCCATCTTCACTGGTTTTATTCAGTAAAAATCCGTGAAAACTATCCTTTTCAAAAATGCCGGAATCATCTGCAAACAAACAAAATAACAATCGCACCAAATAAACTTCCAACATATGACCTTCATAACCAATTTCTTTGAGTGCATCATGCAGGTCGCCCATTAATTCAGCTGCTTTTATATTAACGGGATCCTGTTCTGCATACACTCGTTTTTTATAACCCGATAAAAAGGAAAATAAATGTAAATGTTCCGGTAAATCAACAAGTTGAAAATTATAAATGGAGTTTTCATCAAGGTCATATAAGCGAAACCAATTAAAGTCGGAAACCACTATATATCTTGGTAGTTCTTTATCAGTTAATCCCGGAAAATAATTTTTAGCCTGAGCATATGCAGTATCAAGATTTTTTCCTCTGCTTTTGTGTTCTACTAAAACAACTCCTTTCCATAATAAATCAATAAATCCTTTTGATTCATCAATTTTAGTTGCGGGTTGCTCAAAGGTTGCTACTCTTCTTCTACTTACCCCAAAAACATTAAAAAAAGCATCCCAAAATGATTTTGCTTCGGCTTTTTCATTGTTTTCATTTTCCCATTCTTTAACAAATTGATAAGAGCGGGTTTTTATTTCGTTAAGGCTTAGGGACATGGGGATAAAAATAGGAAATAAACAAAGAAGTTATTTCTTTAAAATATTAAAATTGGTATAAGGTAAAATTGAACCTTGGGTGAGGGATAGTAGCGGAAACCCCACAGCGAGGCACGAGCGAGGAGTTGCAGCGAATAGCCCGACCCGTCCGCCTCGGCGGGGCACCCCCAAATTAAATTACAGGCAATAGGTAATTAATCAATCACAAGTAACCAGATCAGCATACCACTGTAAGGTCCAATTGGTAGAGGCATAAAAATTATCGGTTGAACCACCGGGAGCATAAATATAACCCGGTGTAATATCGCTATATCCAAAATCGGCATAAGGTGAGCAGTCTAAATTTTCCTGCGCACCTGTCCAGGTTTCTATGGATACCGGTTCATCAAACATGCTGGGATCCATCACGAATTTTTTGAGTTGATGGTGATCTCTCACTGTCACCAGCGGAGCAACGTGATACCACCAATACACACAACAATCACCGGCATCAACGGCAAGATAGCCTGTGGCTCCCTCATAACTGAACACCTTCTCACAGGAATAACCAAATTCATTTTCCATGATCTGGCGCATTTTATGTGCGCGGGCATAACATCCGTCAACTACGTATTGAAATGGAATACAATAATCTATGGTGGAAGTTCCGGTTGCACATCCCTGTTGTTTGCAGAATTCGAAAATTTCGTTTAGCGTTTCCATGTTTGGAACTATCTTTTTAATGGTGCCGGGTGTTGGAATAATCACCTTTGCGTTGTTAAAATTTTGAATATCATCCGGTGATGGTAATTGAGCCATAGTTATTGTTACCACCGGAGAACTTTCATTTTCGGTGTATACTCTAAGTGGAGATTTTGATATCTGACTTTCGTCGAGCATTTTTTTTATTTGTTCAAAGTCGGTGTTCGTTTTGGGCAGATCGAAAATTCGCGGAGATTCGAAAAAGCGCACCTGAATGGATTTGCCATCAGGGGAGTCGCGGTAATAAGCAGGGGTGAAAAGTTTATATTCACCCGGAGTATTAATTTGTGGAATTTCTGCGTTAAAATCGGAAGAACGCTGACAACTATTTAACAATAAGGTAGTTAAAATGAGGAGGCAGGATAGGCGAAAAAGTTTCATCGTAGGCAATTTATCAGGTAAATATAGCTTTAAAACAGAAGTTTTATGATGATTTTAGTCTAAAAATTCAGGTTTATGCCCTGAAACCCAAAAATTGACCGTTAATTTATCTGGATATCACAATTTCCCTGCTCTTTATTTTTCACTACCTTTAAACCCTCAAAAAAACAGCGACATGAAGTATTTGCCTATTGATAAACAACTATTTATTCAAAACAGGAGTAACTATACAAAGCACCTGAAACCCAACAGCATAGCAATTTTTCATAGTAATGATGAAATGCCTACCAATGCCGATCAGTTTCATCCTTACAAACAAAACAGCGATATATTTTATTTAAGTGGTATAGATCAGGAAGATTCCATATTATTTATTTACCCTGATTGCCCCATACCTAAATACCGTGAAGCTTTATTTCTTAAGAAAACCAATGCTTATATAGCAGTTTGGGAAGGACATAAATACACGGAGCAAGAAGCGACTGCAGCAAGTGGAATTAGCACTGTTCAATGGAAGGAAGAATTTCCTGCGATATTTAATATGCTGATGAACCATGCGGAAAATATTTACCTGAATTCGAATGAAAATGACAGGGCTTCTATATTGGTACCTTCTCGCGATGCGAGATTTACACAGGAAACAAAAATCCGTTTTCCCTTACATAATTTTTATCGCAGCGCTCCGATCATGGCAACCTTGCGGACAAGTAAAAATGAATTTGAAAAAGAATTAATGCAAATTGCCTGCGACATTACAACAAGTGCATTTAAAAGAGTAATGAAATTTGTAAGGCCGGGAGTGATGGAATTTGAAGTGGAGGCAGAAATATTACATGAGTTTATTCGCAACCGTGCATCACGTCTGGCTTATGGAAGTATAATTGCAAGTGGAGCAAATGCCTGTGTTCTGCATTATGTAGATAATAATATGGAATGCCGTGACGGCGATCTTATATTGATGGATTTTGGTGCTGAATATGCAAATTATTGTGCTGATCTTACGAGAACAATTCCTGTGAACGGACGATTTACTGCGCGTCAAAAAGATGTTTACAATGCAGTGCTTCGCGTGCAAAGAGAAGCAATAAAAATGATGCATGTGGGAATGATATTAAAAGAATTTAATAGTGAAGTTGGCAAGGTGATGGAAGGAGAATTATTGGGACTTGGTTTAATAAGTACAACAGATATTAAAAATCAGGACCCTGAAAATCCGGCATACAAAAAATATTTTATGCATGGAACAGGACATCATCTGGGCTTGGATGTACACGATATTGGTGACCACTACGCACCGCTTCCATCAGGTGCAGTGTTAACCTGCGAACCGGGCATTTATATTCCGGAAGAAAATATTGGTATTCGCATAGAAAATGATATTATGATCACAGATTCCGGCAACTATGATTTTATGAAAGATTGCCCAGCCGATGTAGAGGAGATTGAAGAATATATGAACGCTATGCAAATGGCTGATTGACATTTTGAAGGCACGAATACGCAGGCCAGTAAGACACTAAGGCGCGAAGATTTCACGAAGAGAATTTAGAGTGCTTAAAGTATTAAAAATATTGGATGGTATTTCAAGAAGCTTTTAAAAAAAATTAGGATAATTTTCAAAGGATAAATAATTTTTGGTTAACACCGCAGGATGAAATTCATTAAAAATCTACCCAACATTCTTACCTTATTTAATTTGTTTCTCGGCTGCATGGCTATTGTGTATCTGTTTAACGATCATATGGTAATTATGAGCGGTGAAAGAGAAATGTTTATTGATATGGGCCAAATTGCATTGGCCTGTTATTGTGTTTTTGCTGCTGCTATTATCGATTTTTTCGATGGATTTGTTGCGCGTTTATTAAAGGCGCAAAGTGAGTTCGGAAAACAATTAGATTCCCTTGCCGATATGGTTACTTTCGGATTGGTTCCGGGTTTGATCATGTATGAATTGATAGCGCGTTCTTATTATGCTAATTACAGTTCGTTTGATTATCCCGTTTTGTTTTATTCCGCAGGTTTTGCGCTAACTATTTTTGCGGCTGTAAGACTTGCAAAATTTAATCTCGATACCAGACAAACTTCTGAATTCCGCGGATTGCCAAGTCCTTCCATGGCTATGATAGTTATGTCGCTGCCACTTATTATTTTACGCGACGAAATGCAATTATCACAACTGCTCTCTAATAGCTGGGTACTTTATGGAATTGTTGCTTTATTGAGTTATTTGATGGTGAGCGATATACCGATGTTGAGTCTTAAGATCAAATCGCTGAAATTTGAGGAAAATCAGTGGTTATTCGAACTCATTTTATTATCGATAGCAATTATTTTTATGGGGATATTTATTTTCCATATTATGTTTTCCATCATACCAATTGTATTAATTTTATATATTTTAATTTCACTAACAAAAAATATCAACGAAAATGGCATATAAGGCTGAAATTGATGTAATGCCCTTAAAAGAATTGCTCGATCCAAAGGGTAAAGCTGTAGCAGGTAATATGAAAAATATTGATCTAAACTCCATACAGGACGTTCGCATTGGCAAACATATACAACTTCATATTGAAGCAGATTCGGATGCTCAGGCAAAACAAATTGCTGAGGAAGCCTGTAAAAAATTACTTGCCAATCCTATTATGGAGAGTTATACTTTTACTATCCACAAGGTATAATTTTGTTTATAGGATGAAAAAACATCCTTATTAATTTGTTTATACTATGCTATACAACAAAGTGAATGGCATTTCCGAAAAAAAGAACTTCACTGTTGTATTGTTTTTTGTTTATCTGATCCTTGCGCTTTTTTTATACCGCAACAGCATTGGTTGCAGACTGGTAACAGATGCACAAAACTGGTTGGTGCTGTATGATACTATTGGATGGTCAGGTATTTTAAATTCCTTTGGAGACCAAGCCCTGCATCCCGGTTATCACTTTTTTTTCTTTTTGAGTTATAAAATATTCGGGACCAATGAAGTTGGATGGTATCTTTTATTTACCTCCCTGCATGCATTAAATGCGCTTTTGATATATCATGTTTTCAACAAATACTTAGGGCTGATTAAAATTTCGGATCATAATTTAATCAGCCTTTCTGCTTCCTTTTTATTTCTTGTTTCACCATATCAAACAGAAGCAGTAGTTTGGGGTGCCACCATTCATTATCTTCTTGTTACGGCTGCTGTTTTATTAACTATCAATTTGGTGATCTTATATATTCAAAAAAGAAAATTGGTTTATATAATATTGATATTGTTATTGTTTTGTTTAGCCATTTTAAGTTCTGAACTTGCCTTATGCATTCCATTTATATTAACGCTTTTATTCCTGTTTATAAAAGGCGACTCAACCCCGTTACCAAAAAAGGAAATATTTACTCGGATATTGTTGCCTCTCCTCTTGTTAATATCGTTTTACTTCGTAGCAAACAAATTGATCTTAGGAAGTTGGGTAGGGCATTACGGAGCATCCACGCACCTAAAATTTTCGATTGGTGAATTGATCTCCAATTTCAGTAAATACGTTTTTAAATTTCTTTTATTCGGGAATTTTTTTGCTGGAACTTTAAAGGAAAAATTTACGATCTTAACGGATCCTAAGTATGTTTTGTATTTATTAGGTGGGGTTATATTGTTTGTGGTTTTTCTATATTTATTTATTAAAAGATTTCGCACTTCAATAAATAAAAGTTTTGTGTTGTTTTTGTGTTTCGGTGCAGCGTTATTACCTGTTTTGAATTTATTTTTTAATACTTTGCCTATTGAGGGCGACAGATTGGGTTATCTTGCGAGTGCATTTATTTTTCTCAGTTTGTGTGTGTTTTTATTTTCGATCTATCGCAAGGGTGCTTTTATTATAGTATTGTTATTTTCCGTAATTTCTGTTTTTTTATTGAACATAAATCTTACAAGCTGGAAAAATGCCGGGATCATCCAAAATGCATTAGAAAATAATTTTGATTGGGAAGATGCGGATCGTTTATTTATTCTAAATATTCCCGATAATTTTAATGGAGCATATTTATACAGGGATAATGGAAGCAGCAGTAAATTCAAAACCGCTTTACAATTAAAGGAGAATACTTTAATTAAAGGTGATGTTTATGAGATCTTACAATTTAATATGACGAGTCTAGATAATGGAATAATAACGGAAATAATAGATTCGGTAACCTTAAAAGTGAGTTTTGAACAATGGGGAAACTGGTGGTGGAGAGGAGGAATTGGGGCGAGTGATTATGAAAATGATCTATATAAAGTGGATATTGATGAATGGAGTCATGCTTATATCATTACCTTTAAACAAAAAAGGCCGGATGATATTTTTATTTATCAAACAGGCAACAGCTGGCAACAGGTAAAAGGATTTTAAATTAATGGGTCAGGGGAAATTATATATAATACCAACGCCAATTGGCAATCTTGAAGACATAACACTTCGAGCAATCCGGATATTGAAGGAAGTTGATCTGATTTTGGCAGAGGACACGCGCACGTCTTCTGTGTTATTGCGTCATTATGAAATTACTACAAAAACAATTTCTCATCATAAATTTAATGAACACGAAGCTGTAAAAAAAATTGTGCAGGAAATTTCGGATGGCAAAAATATTGCATTGATCTCCGATGCTGGCACTCCCGGAATTTCCGATCCAGGTTATTTATTAGTGCATCTTTGTGTTGAAAATAATATTGTGGTTGAAACACTACCTGGCGCCACAGCATTTGTTCCTGCTTTAGTAAATTCAGGATTTCCAATTAACGAATTTGTATTTATTGGATTCTTACCGCAAAAGAAAGGTCGTGAAACAAAATTGCGTGAAATTTCTACGGAAAAAAGAACAATGATATTGTATGAATCGACTTATAGAATACTAAAAACTTTGGAACAACTCGGAAAAATTTTTCCCGAGAGAAAGGTGAGTGTATCCAGGGAGATCTCTAAAAAATTTGAAGAAACAGTTCGTGGAAGTTTTACAGAAGTGTTTGATCATTTCACAAAGAAAATTGCCAAAGGCGAATTTGTAATTGTGATAAATGGTTTAGAAAAACCAGTGAAAGAAAAACCTGACTCACATCTTTAAACAATCTAAAAATTTCACCTTATTTTGTGGAAGCAACCAATACGGATTTAATTTTATTCCAACATACATATTTATGGAGGAGTATTCCGATTGTTTCATAAAGGTTAATAAATTATCAGAGCCCACGGTAAAAAACATAAATCGCGCAGCTGCTCCTATTCTGAATTCTCTGTCCTCATACAATTGCATTGGAATACAAAAACTTACATTTTTTGTTTCATATCTCGGGGTTAAGGAAAAAACATTAGAGCGAGCGATAAGATTAGTATTAAACCTCGGGATACGACGCACTATCATTGCCTGGGCATAAATATTTTTATTAAAGGCTTTTTCTGCACTTAAAACGAATGCTGCCGGTAAATACATTGCAAAACTGCTACCATCCTTCGCCGCAGCGCTGAGGTCATAAATAATTCTTGCCCCGGTGCGGTTAAATTCATCAATATCGTCAATGGAATCCAATTCTGCATTAGAAACAACTAATGATTCCTCATTAACCAAATGGTAGGTGCCGGCATTCTTGGTAAATTTTAGCATCCCGAGATCAACAATTGATAATCCGAACTTCCATATATATTCTTGATTTTTGGAAAATTTGAATTGAGACCTTCTTTTAACTTCATAGATAACACCTACATCCAATCCAACACCAGATCCATTTATTCCAAAATTACTTTTGTCGTACAACATATTCGAGCCCAGATTTTTCGTATAATCAAAATCCGAATCAAAATGCGTTGCCGTTGTATTTACGGTATCACGGACATAGGTAAATTCAGAATTATTTTCATATCCTAAAGCCTCTAATCCGCTGAGAAATTTTAAATTACCTCCTAAATGCACTGCAAATACCGAATTTCTTTCCAATGTTGCTTCTGCATTTAATCCAATTTCTGACCATACCAAAACACCGGCATTAAAGGCAGGCATATCAATATTTGTATAAAGCGGAACATCTTTTATTCCCGCTATTCCATGTACTTCATTTTCACTTAAGGCATATCCTGCTGCTCTGGCCGTAAAAAAAATTCCTGCTGCAAAATCATCAAATTTTACGAATGCTGAGGGTAATTGTGCTAATACATTTCCGTGAGCGTAGATTTTTTTGGGATTAAAATAATTTATATCAATAATGCTATCAGAAGTAGTTACATATTTTATCATATTTTCCGGAATGGAAATATAATTATTGTCCTCATACACTCCGAGTGCAAAAACATTTACATCCCAAGGCAACTTACCGGTAATCGGCATCGCAGGATTTAATAACATTCCATTAGACCCTGCATAATTATCAGTGCGCAACCCAACAAATTCTTGTGCATTTACATCAGTGAACACACCAATATAAAATAAACAACTGCAATAAATCGCTACCGAATATTTAAACATATAAATACATAGATCCTTTATAAAAACCTGTGTGCGGTTCCAAAAAACTTACTGTAGTGTGTGTTTAATTACTGTTCAACAATCGCTAATTTACTGAACTAAACGGTTATGGGCTGTGTTTGTTGCGCAAAAATTAGGACAATATTTTAAGTTTTCCAAGAAAATCGGCTGAAATATTTGAATTAGGTTAATTTCGGTCTATCACTTTACCCGGGTTGAGGATGTAATTCGGATCAAAAAGAGCCTTTATACTCCGAAAGATATTTAATTGAATTTCGCTGAAAGCTATATTCATAAAGGGTTTCTGAACCAAACCTATGCCGTGTTCACCGCTCAGAGTTCCACCCAGGTCCATCACTAGCCTGAAAATCTCCCGAATACCTTCCGGCAGATTTTGATTCCACTGTTCATCAGAGAGTTCGCCCTTTAAAATATTTACGTGCAGATTGCCATCTCCTGCGTGACCATAACAAACAGAACGAAATCCATATTTCGCACCTATTTTTTTAACTCCTTCCAAAAGAATTGGCAATTCTGCTCTGGGCACTACAGTATCCTCCTCTTTATACACTGAATTTTGTTTTACTGACTCTCCAACCTTTCTTCTCATTTTCCATAGATCATTTTTTTCGCGTTCAGTATCGGCGAATAAAACTTCATCACATTCAAATTTTTCCACTATAACAGAAATAGTTTCACACTCCTGCATTAAAATATCGATATTATTTCCATCTACTTCAATTAATAAATGTGCTTGTATGGTATCCTTAATATTTATATTAATATCAGTATTGAAATTCAAAACAAAATCAATGGCATCCCGCTCCATAAATTCCAGTGCACTGGGTGTAAGTCCCGCTCTGAATATTTCTGACACTGCCTCACAGGCTTTTGTAGCGGAACAAAAAGAGACCAACATCAATAAATTATATTTTGGATATGGAATTAATTTTAAAACTATTTTAGTAATAATTCCCAATGTCCCTTCGCTGCCTACAAACAATTGAGTGAGATTATAACCTGTTGCATTTTTTAAAACATTTGCCCCTGTCCAAATTATTTCACCTGTAGGCAAAACCACTTCAAGATTTAAAACATAATCTTTAACAACACCATATTTAACTGCTTTAGGTCCACCAGAATTTTCTGCAACATTTCCACCAATAAAACAACTTCCTTTACTAGCCGGGTCAGGTGGGTAAAAAAGTCCCTTTTCTATAACCGTATTTTGTAAAACTTCAGTAATTACACCTGGTTCTGTTGTAATTTGTAAATTGCGTTCATCCAGAAATAAAATTTTATTAAATCGCTCCATACTAAGTGCAATTCCGCCGTAAACAGGTAAAGCACCTCCACTCAACCCTGTTCTTGCACCTTGTGGTGTAACAGGAATATGATATTCATTAGCAAGTATTAAAATTTGGGATATTTCAGTCGGCGTTGCGGGTTTAACAATTACTTCAGGAAAAAACTGCAGGTCTTCTGTTTCATCTGAACCATATTTTTCCATATTCTCCACATCCAGAAACACATAATTTTCACCAACTATGGCTTTCAGTTTTTCAATAATCTGAGCATCTGCTTTTTGATACATTTTGCAAAGTTAAATTGTTTCCATCACCAATACTTTCAAGGTAATAATTGTGGTTTTGAGTGAAAATGTGTTTGCCGGTGATATAATGAACACTTCTGAATACCTGAAAATATGACATATTCGTGTCAGTAGTGGTTTTTAGCTTGTTTTTTTCATTTTACCTTTATACCTTTAGAATATTAAAATAATATGATGAAAAAAATACTTTACACCTCAATGCTGATGGCAGCGCTCTTTATTTGTAATTCAAGTTTTGCGCAAGCCAAAAAATACCCATTATTTGAACACTTTACGCAGGCATCCTGCGCGCCTTGCGCCGATCAAAACCCTTTCTTTCAGGCGGTTTATTATGCTAATGAATCAAATATGCACCACGTTGCGTATCACACTTCATGGCCGGGAATAGATGAAATGTATGATTTTAACCCGTCGGAAAGTGATGCAATGGTTAGTTATTATAGTGTTTCAGGTGTTCCTGAAATGATCCAAAATGGAAAAAGTGTGGGTAGTCCAACAGCGGTTACTCAGGATGTGGTGAATAATTTAACTACCGAAAACAGTCCGATCAGAATTCTTGTTTCTGAAACTACTGCCGGTACAACAAGAAATGTACATATTGAAATACAAACAGTTGGAACAGTTCCCGCCGGATCCTATAAATTAAAGGCAGCAGTTGTAGAACACCTGGTTGAGTATATCAGCCCTCCGGGCAGTAATGGCGAAACTGAATTCCCCAATGTTTTTCGTGAATCGATCACCGGAACAGGTGGAGTAACATACACTCCTGCTGCTTTGGGATCATCTGTTACTTTCGATTATTCTTATGAATTGGATCCGATTTATGTTGATGAACAAATTTATACCTTAGCGTGGGTTCAGAATGCATCTACAAAAGAAGTATTAAATTCAGGTGCTGCCGGCGACCCACAGGTTGAAGTGTATAATATCGCACCGATAGTTTTTACAAACGGCACTGCCGGATCTCCGGAAACTTTTACAGGAAATGTTGAAAATCTTGGCGTTTCAAATGCTAATATTACTATAACCTTAACTAAGAGTGAGCCAGCTGATTGGAGTTCTTCATTTGATTATAATGGAATGAATTACACTACCACTGCTTCATCTTCCATAAATGCATTAAGTGTATTACCTATTGACCTTGAAGTAAATGTTGGAACAAGTGCAGGTATTGGTGAATATACCATTACTGTTGAATTTCCAGATAATCCGGAAATTTTCCCACAAGTGTTGACTTATTTTACAATTTCAGGTGTAACTGATCTTATCGTAAATAATGAAGTTAATTATGGCGACGGAACTCCATATGATACTTATGATTTTGAAACTTTATATGTTGATGCATTGGATGCAGCAGGAATAACAACTTTTGCATCCACTTCTCATTTTACAATGAAAAAAGGATTTTCAGGAGCAGCATTGGATGGAATTGAAAATATTTATTACAATGTTGCATGGACATTCCCTGCTTTAGTAGATGATCCGTTAAAAATTGAACAATTGGAAGAATTTCTTGATAACGGTGGTAATTTATTTATTGCCGGACAGGATATAGGATGGGAAGTAGATAATTATGCAGCTTATTATCCTGAAGCAGTAAGTTTTTATGAAGATTATTTACATGCATCATTTGTAAATGATGTTGCAAGCGGCGCAACTTCATTCACTGCTGTAGCAACCGACGAATGGTATGGCGCAGTTGCGGAAAGTAACCTTGCCGAAGCCTATGGTGCAGTTAATTATTATCCTGAACAAATTGAAGCAATGGGTATTGATGCTACTGATATTTTTACCTACAATGCAGGAACTAAGGTTGGCGGGGTTCGTTCAGAAACTTCTGATTATAAAACTGTTTATTTAGGAGTTGGACTTGAAATGATAGAAGATGAAGCTGTAAGAAACGCAATAATGAATGCTACTTATCTTTATTTCAAAGGCGAGTTAAATGGAATTGCATTTGATAATGTAATTCAAAATCTTTTAGGTTCTGCATATCCAAATCCCGCGATGGATGCAACAACAATCAGCTTCACAAATCTGGATAAAGATTACACAATGAATATCACTGATATATCAGGTCGTATAGTTATGCAAGTTCCAATTTCCGGCGGCACAACTACATATCCTTTAAATGTATCTGAACTCAACAGTGGAATGTATTTCTATTATCTTACTGATGGTCAATTAAAAACACAAACAGAAAAATTAAATATTATTAAATAAAACATTAAAAGGTCGGATAACATTATCCGGCCTTTTTCACATTAAATTAAATACAATGAAAAGATCATTATTGTTTATATCCCTTTTAGGCAGCATGAGTTTATATGCTCAATACATAACACTTGATCCTGCTTATTCTGAAGTGGATGGCGATCCGTCTGAAATGGTGGAGGTAAATATCACGCTTCAAAATACAGGTGAAACACAGGCAATGAATTGGCTGCGCACGGTAAATGATATTCCGGATTTCTGGTCATCTTCTGTTTGTGATTATAACTTATGTTATGGTCCCAACACAGATGAACCAACTGATTATTTTGAATCTGTTGGCGGAACTTCCGGAACTGTTTATGTAAGGTTTGATGCACGTAATTATTACGATGGCGAGTACCACCCCATTCCAGGTTGCGGCACAGTAGAAATAGTTTATTACAGTGTTTTGGATAGTGCTAACTATAATGCCTTAGGAGTATTTCACGCTCGTTTAGGTGTTACGGAAGAAGATTGTGGAGGAGTTTGGATATCACCTTCTCTCGATAATAGTTTTTCTGTTTATCCGAATCCTGCTATTAATTCATTAAATGTTGTTGCATCATTTAGTGCACACATCTCAAAAGTTGAGATCGTTAATATTGTTGGTATGTCGGTGCAGGAAGTTAAATGGAATACCACTTCCGGAAAAATGACTTTTGATATTACTGAATTACCACAAGGCATTTACTTTGTGCGTTTACTCAACGATAAAAATGCAGCAGTTTATACAGAAAAAATTTCTGTAACTCAATAAAATAAATAAGACTACAACTTTCTACTTTATGGAAAGTTGTAGTTTTTTTACCCTATGAAACTTCTTCCGAAGTCACTACCCCTTCCCATTGTATTATTAATTGTTTTTATTGTAACGGAAACACTTTGTGGCACTTATTTATTGGAAAATAAAGTGCGCATTGATATTGTTTCCATAGTATATTTTATTGCCGGAATTGGAATCGCAATAATTCCTATGATCCCATTTCGAAACAGCAATATTATTCCTTCAGAAAATAATATCTCCCGCCGATTCAACAAAATAATATTGTATTCCTTTTATTTTTTTATAGTTGGATATTTTATTTTTTTCATGACCGGCATTATGCAAACCAGGATTCTTGATCACAGAATATCCGATACGCTTCCTCAGATTAAAGTAATGTGTCAGCGTTTGTTATCAGGTGAAAAAATCTACGCACCAATACCAGAAATTTGGGACGGGAAACAACCGCCCTATATGCCATTGATGTGGTTGCCATTTACTGCTGCAGAATATTTAGGTATTGATGTGCGATGGACAACAACGGTATTTTTATTAGGTGGGATATTTCTTACATTTAAAATATTGCCTTCCCGATTTGCAGGAAATCCCCTGATATTAATTTCCACCTTTATCTCACTTTTTCTATTGTTGAATTTTTTATTGGTGAAGGATAGGGTCACTTTAGGTAATACAGAAGAAGGAATTGTAATTGGTTATTATCTATTCTTAGGATTTGCATTGGCGAAAAAGAAACCCATACTCATAGGAATTGCTATAGCCTGTTGCCTGATGAGCAGATTTGCCCTGTTTTTTTGGGTGCCGATGTATTTATTGTATGTATTTTTTTATGAATCCAGAAAGAACGCATATATAATAACCTCCGTTATAGCAGCAATAATATTAGTGGTATTTCTAATACCATTTGGATTTACACAACCTGAATACTTTATCAATATTCCTGCTGATTATAAGGTTGGTGTTGACCAGGCATGGAACTATAATTATAATGAGGCAACCGGCAAATATTATGAGAACAGTTTAGGTTATACAAAGTATTTCGATATTTCTGATATTCACTTTTTGCATAATCTTCAGATAATTGTGGCGGGTATTTTACCATTTTTATTATTATCAATCTATGCAATAATCTATAAAAAACGAAAACTCAATTCCGATTTTTTTGCCATATGTAGTCTTAAATTAGTACTTGTATTTTTTTATAATATGATTGAGGTTCCTTACTACTATTTATTTTTTGTATCAACTTTTTTCAGTTATGCCGTTTTATTTGCATATTTAAGATCTGCTGATGTAAAATACTCCTTAACATCTTCGGGGAATAATTAAATAAAAATGGCTGCCCTTTTTACCAGGCAGCCAAATTCTGATTTATATAAGACTCTTAATTACTGATACTAAATTGTTCGGTAAATTGTTTGTTATCTGTTGTAAATTTTATAATATAGATGCCTGATGTTAAGTCAGAAACATTTATCTCCTGATTCATTGTTCCATCAGCAATTGAAATAGATTCTGTTTTAATTATCTGACCATTCATATTACTGATCTCCAGCAATCCTGTAGTTGAAATATCATCACCGGTTGTAATTGTCAGCGTAATATTTTCTTTGGCAGGATTCGGGTAAACCATCATCCCCTTTGAACTGTTTATACCTGCCCCAATTTTACAAGATGCAATTACAGTAACTGGTTCAGTTGTTCTGGTGCAACCAAAAAATGTAGTGATCACACAATAATATTCCCCAACTTCAGTTGCGAGTATTTTATAATAATTTTCATACAACATCGCTTCACCATCCTTATACCACTGGAAAGTATAATCTGGAGCATAACTCGCTTTAATTTTTAATGAATCATCAAAACAAAGATCAAGACCTTCAGGGCTATAAATATTTGCAAATGGATTTTCCAAAACTGCAACGGCCTGTACTTCAGATGTATCGGTGCATTCACCATCCACAACTATTACCTGATAATAACCTGGTTTTTCAGTTGTAACAGATGATTCTGTCATTCCCGGCATAATATATCCATTTTTCAACCACTGGTAACTTGCATAACCTTCAGGACCATACAGAGTAACGAACTCATGTTTACAAATATAAATATCACCTGTAGGAACTATAGTAGCAGTAACTTCAGATGTTATTCCATCACAATTTTCATCTATATCATTACAAAGTTCTAAAGCACCTGGATGAATATCAGGATTTGTATCATCACAATCAATATATGCTGCATAACCATCTCCGTCTTCATCAATAATATCCATAGTTCCATAAATATTAATATTAGTAACATTTAATCTGCCAGTGGAATCCAATGCGCCAAAACCCGAAATTTTAAAATAGGTTTGATGATCTGTTGAAAAGTCAGGAATATCCCAAGTACCTGTAATAGTTTCAACTCCGCAATCGGCAATAACCGGTGTGAAATCAAAACCCGCATCTATCCAGGTAAGACCTGAATCAATACTATAAGAATAACGAACATAAATTGGTCCGAGATCAGTAATACGAAGATCAGCGCTGATAGAAGTTATATTCATAGCTGCAAATGGATCTGGAGCCAATTCAACAACTATGCAAGGCATTGAAGTATCAAAAATTGCTTCAACACTGAAGTCTTTAGTATTAAATCCAATCGGGCATCCGTCGCCGGCACCGTTTGATCCGCCACCACGACCTACTCTATGTCCGGTAATGTTTGGATCAATGTAATAATAATCACCTTCCGTGTGATTTTTGTATTCGAATAATTGCGCATTTATGGTCTGAACGCAAAGAGCAACCAATGATAAACCTAGTAGAAACTTTTTCATAATTAGAATTTTAATTTTAATGACAGTTGTTTATTAAATAAATTATTTTCAGGGGAGAAGAAATTTTAAGATCTCAAAATATATTTCAAAATCTCATTAATGTATTACTTGAAAAACATATGTTTTTGTTTCGATACCTTCACTTAATAATGATAAAAAGTAGGTGCCGTTTTTAAGATTGCTAACATCAAATTCGAATTTTGAATTAATTTGATCTGCACTTTCATTTTGTTCATACACTTTTAAACCATAACAATTAAATATATGAAAGGAGTTATATTGTATCTTACCAATTAAATTTTCGACAAACACAGCACTGGAGGCAGGGTTAGGATATAGGGAGATATTATCTTCCATGATCGCATTTTCAACAAAAATAATATCTGAATAGGCTGCTGAATTATCAAAGTCAACCGCTTTTAATCTGAAATAAGCATCAGTATAAAATTGCTCGTCAGTAAAATTGTAAAGGATCGTATTTGTAGATGTTCCCTTTGCATTAATAATTCCTATAGAATCAAAACTTAATCCGCCATTTGTGCTTTTTTCAATTTGAAAATAATTTGATTGCGTTTCTGATTGTGTTTCCCAAACCAGATCCAGGGTATTAATAGCATTTTGAGAAGCGGAAAAATAGCTCAATTCAATTGGCAGAACAACAATATCAGTAACATATACATTATCAAGCCAGGTTGTTTCGGTAGTCAAATTAGAATAATCTCCTCTTATTCTCAAACAATTTACAGCGGATAAAAAGGAAATAAAATCTGCGTAAGTAACCGGAAGGCCACCCAAAGTTGAATATTTCCATCCCGCTTCTGTGAGCGGTACAGAATAGGAGGTCCATGCGGTTCCTGGATTTACGGGAGTATTATAAACTATTTTAGTACCATCCGCTTTCAGAAGCATTACATCAGACTCATTTGTTTGAGAAGCAGATGTATTTTGTTTAAGATTAAAATTTAAATAAGACCCATAATATAAGGAAAGATCAGTATTAAAATCTGCAGAACTGTAAAAGTACCACATTCCTGCGGCGTTATCAGAGCTTTTATAACAACCACCCGGATTGCCATTTAGTGCTACCCACGCTGCAACCGGTTCAATACAGGCACCTTCACATATTGCCGTCCAACCATCAGAGGAGGTTGTAAATGTATTAACAGGCTGAGAAAACAGTTTAATTGGAATCGTGAAAAAAAGGATGATGTAAAAATTTTTCATTGTGTATGTTTTTGTCTAATTGTGACATCCTAAACCTATAATCAAATTACATGCTCAGGTTTGTATGAATTAAACAATATAGACACATCAAGCATTTCATGAAATCTAATCAATACTCACGATTAAAAAAACTGTGTATTTTTATTGTATTGTGAACAGAATTTTGCAAAATTTTCCCCACTTTATTTATTTTATTACATTAATTTGAACATGTCTTTAGTCCGGTAATAAAAAATCCCACCTCCAAAGGAAGCGGGACTCATTTAATCTGTTAATAGTTGTTGCGAAATTTCCCCAACGGTAAACTAAAAGCAATACCCATTTGCCTCTATCATTTTATCTGCAATACGCCTTCTGGCAGCGGTTGTATTTGAAATTTCATATTTAGAAAACCGTTTTAGTCCCAACAACATCATTTTTTGCTCATCTCCTTCCGTAAATGCTGCAATAGCTGTCTTTCCGGCTTTACTCAATCTGTCTATGGAATCTGTAAAAAATACTTTCAGAATATCGCGATAGATGGCAGTTTCATTTTCTCCTTTCATTTCTGTAAGTTTTTTCACTCGCAATAATAATGATTCACTTACATAAATTTCGTTCATCATATCTGCGACACACATTAAAATTTCTTGTTCATCTTTTAATTTCATCATTAATTTTTGAACAGCAGCGCCAGCAACCATAAAGAATGCTTTCTTCATATTCTTCAAGGTTTTTTCTTCTGCCGTAAATAATCCTTCCTCTTCAGAATCAAAATCAGGAATGGCCATTAATTCTTTTTGAACTGCCATTGCAGGACCCATCATGTCTAACTGGCCTTTCATTACTCTTTTCAGAAGCATGTCAACGGTTAATAATCGGTTTATTTCATTGGTTCCTTCAAATATCCGATTGATACGAGCATCGCGATAACTTCTTGCTGCCGGATATTCTTCACTGTAACCATTTCCTCCATATATTTGAACACATTCATCCACCACATAATCCAATACTTCACTTCCTATCACTTTCAACATTGCACATTCTATTGCATATTCCTCTGCAGCTCCCAACAATGCCTTTTCAAATCCAACTCCCTGCTCCATTAATTCCTTTTCCTTTTTATCGATATAATCACTTGTGCGATATGTTGCACTCAAGGCTGCAAAAACACGAATTGCCTGTTCCGACATTTTATATTTTATTGCCCCAAATGAAGAGATTGGAACATTAAATTGCATTCTTTCATTGGCATATTTTACAGAAATATCCGTTAACTCTTTTGCACCTCCCAAAACACCAACACACAATTTGTATCTTCCGATATTGAGAATATTAAATGCAATTAAATGACCCTTACCAATTTCGCCTAAAACATTTTCTACAGGAATATGCATGTTTTCAAAAAATATCTGACAGGTAGAAGAACCTTTTATTCCCATCTTTTTTTCTTCAGCTCCTATAGTAAATCCAGGTGTATTTCTTTCTACTATGAATGCAGTAAATTTATCTCCATCCACTTTTGCAAAAACCGTAAATATATCTGCAAAGCCCGCATTGGTGATCCACATTTTCTGGCCGTTGAGAATATAATGTTTTCCATCAGCACTTAATTCTGCTTTTGATTTAGCTGCAAGAGCATCACTTCCACTTCCGGGTTCCGTTAAACAATAACTTGCATGCAATTTTCCGGAAGCAAGTCCGGGAAGATATTTTTGTTTTTGTGCTTCCGTTCCAAAATATAATATTGGCAAAGTACCAATGCCTGATTGGGCACCATATGCAACAGAAAATGCATGTGCTGTTCCCGTCATTTCCGTTACTACAGAAATTGTATTAAAATCTTTATTAAATCCACCATATTGTTCAGGAATTGGCAAACCCAAAATTCCAATTTCTCCTGCTTTAGTTAAAAGTGATGGCATTAATCCTTCCTCATGTGCATCAATGCGATCGAGATTTGGTAATACTTCCGTATCAACAAAATCTTTTGTCATTTGTTTGATCATAAGTTGTTCTTCATTTAATTCCTCAGGAATAAAAATATCTTGGGGAGTTGCGTCTTTAATTAAAAATTCGCCGCCTTTGATCACGATTGTTTTTTGCACTATTTCTGCCATGATGATTTTATTTAATTAGTTATTAATAATTTTTAGTCTGGTATTAATTTAAACGTTCATAAATACCTGCGATACCTTGTCCCCCACCAACGCAAGCCGTAACCATTCCGTATTTTTTATTCAAACGTTTTAGATCATTTAATATTTGCACGGTTAATTTTGTTCCTGTACAACCTAATGGATGTCCTAATGCAACTGCTCCTCCATTAATATTCACGATATCCGGATTTAAATGTGCTTCTCTGATAACTGCCAAAGCCTGCGCCGCAAAAGCTTCATTTAATTCTATCAGGTCGATATCCTCTAATTTCAAATTTGCCATTTTTAATGCTTTCGGGATTGCGGCAACGGGACCAATACCCATAATTCGTGGTTCTACACCAACAGTTGCACAACTCACCATTCGAGCCAGGGGTTGTAGATTTAATTCTTTCACCATTTTTTCGCTCATCACAATAACAAAACTTGCTCCGTCAGATGTTTGAGATGAATTTCCTGCCGTAACAACACCATTTGCTGCAAAAACGGGTTTTAATTTATTTAATGCTTCTATGGAAGTATCTCTGCGTGGTCCTTCATCCGTGTCTACAGTATATTTTTTTTCAGATCGTTTATTTTTCTCATTAACAAAAATCTCCGTCACTTCTATTGGTGCAATTCCATCTGCAAATAATTTATTGTCGATGGCATTGATCGCTTTTTTATGTGAATTAAATGAATAATTATCAGCATCCTCACGTGAAATATTAAAATCGCGTGCAACATTTTCTGCAGTTAAACCCATACCAATATAATAATCAGGATGCGTTTTTGCAGTTTCATAATTTAATGCAACCTTCCAACCTGCTGTTGGCACCAGCGACATAGATTCTACTCCTCCGGCAATGATACAATCAGCCATGCCCGCTTTTATTTTTGCAACGGCAATGGATATGGTTTCCACTCCACTTGCACAATACCTATTAACTGTCATGCCTCCCGTAGTAATTGGCAATGCGCGTACAGATATCATTCTTCCGATCTGTAATCCTTGTTCAGCTTCAGGAACTGCATTGCCCACAATAAGATCATCAACGCGAACAGGATCTAATTGCGGCACCTTCAATAATAATTGTCGAATTAATTCCACTGCCAAATCATCCGGACGTGTAAATCTGAAAAGGCCTCTTGGTGCTTTCCCAACTGCTGTTCGCAAACCTGCAACAATATATGCTTCGTTCATAATAAGAATATTTAGTATATAGTATTTAATATATAGATGAGTTTCATGTTACTTTTTAGTATTCCATTTATTTGATAGGTGATTTTGTAAAATTCGTTTCATAGATAGACCTTTTATTTTTGCGTTCCAATTTTATTCGAGAGATGATTTTGCAAACTGCTATTTTGGTTGTTTTTAAGATAAGTCATTTTTTATATCATTAAGTAAAATCTTGCGGTGGTCTCGTCTAAATACTATATTCTAAATACTAGTTCCTCAGCGGTTTACCCGTCTTCAAAATAAACTGCATTCTTTCCAGCGTTTTCTTTTCTCCGAGTAGTGATAAAAATGCTTCGCGTTCGAGGTCTAATAAATATTGTTCATTTACTTCTGTTGGTTGGGAAAGATCGCCACCACATAAAATATAACATGCTTTTTGTGCTATTTTTTCATCGTGTTCGGAAATATATCCTGCCATTTTCATGGATGCAATACCTGTATAAAAACTTCCTAGAGCAGATCTACCCAATACTTTAATGTCGGTTCGTTGTTGTGGTTGGGTGTATCCTTCCTCTGCCAATTCCAATACCGCTTTTTTTGCTTCTGCCACTACGCGATTACTATTTATTATTTCTTTGTCGATTCCCTTGCGCAAAATTCCGAGTTCGAATGCTTCCTGTGCAGAGGTTGCAACTTTTGCCATGGCAATATTTAAACTCATTTCCTGTAAGGTTGGAATTTCAATATCTCCTTTAAAATATTTATCACTTGCACGCAATGCAAATTCTTTTGTTCCACCGCCAGATGGAATTAAACCAGCTCCAACTTCCACCAAACCAATATATGTTTCTGCGGCTGCAACAGCAATATCGCTATGCATGGTCATTTCACATCCACCGCCCAGAGTTAATCCATGCGGACAAACAGCTACAGGTATTCCTGAATAACGCACACGCATTATGGTATTCTGAAAATAACGAATAGCCATATTTAATTCATCATATTCCTGATCAATAGCAAGCATTAACATCATTGCCAAATTTGCTCCTGCGGAGAAATTAGCAGCGTCGTTTCCAATTACTAATCCGCGATAATTATTTTCTGCTATATCGATCGACTTATTAATACCTTCCAATATTTCACTTCCAATTACATTCATTTTCATGTGAAACTCCAGGTTTAAAATTCCATCACCAATATCGTGTAATGTTGCTCCTGCATTTTTCCAAACCGGTTTATTGGAACGATAATTATTCATAATGATAAATGCATCAGATCCCGGAATATTCAAATAAGAATTTGAATTAATATCATAATATTTTCTTATTCCATTTTCCACTTTATAAAAAGAAGTGTTTCCATTACTCAGCATAGTATAAACCCAGGGAACTGCTTTAATACCTGCTGCTTCCATTGCAGATAAAGTTTTTTGAACACCTAAAATATCCCAGGTTTCAAACGGGCCAATCTCCCAACCAAATCCTGCTTTCATTGCATCATCAATTTTATAAACTTCACCTGCAATTTCAGGAATGCGATTACTTACATAGGCATTTACATTATAGGTTATACTTCGATAAAATTCTCCGGCTTTATCGGTACCGGAATGTAATATTTTTAAACGTTCTTTAAGGTCATCAATGGGTTTTGCTGTATCAATTGTTGCAAATTTTGCTTTTGTAGTTGGTTTATATTCAAAGGTATTTAAATCAATTACCTGAATTTCACTTTTCCCATCTGCACCTTTAACCTTTTTGAAAAAACCTTGACCAGTTTTATCACCAAGCCATTTATTTTCAATTAATTTATTAATATAGGAAGGAATAATAAACATTTCTCTGCTTTCATCATTGGGAGAAGCATCGTAGGTATTTTTTGCAACTTTTATTAAAGTATCTATTCCCACCACATCGGCTGTGCGGAAAGTGGCGGATTTGGGGCGACCTGAAATCGGGCCTGTAAGTGCGTCAACTTCATCAATGGAAAGGGATAATTTTTCCATGGTTTTTAAAACGGCCATGATGCTGAATACACCAATTCTATTTGCAATAAAGGCGGGTGTGTCGTTGCATAAAACAGTGGTCTTTCCTAAAAAACGATCACCATAATCCATTAAAAAATTTACAACATCAGGATCTGTTTCCGGTGTTGGAATAATTTCCAATAATTTAAGATACCTCGGAGGATTAAAAAAATGTGTGCCGCAAAAATGTTTTTGAAAGTCGTTGCTTCTACCATTTAACATTAAATGAATAGGAATACCTGAAGTATTGGAGGTGATAAGTGTTCCGGGTTTTCGAAAGGATTCCACTTTTTCAAATAACTGTTGTTTTATTTCGAGGTTTTCGATCACAACCTCAATTACCCAATCACAATCTTTTATTTTATTCAGATCATCTTCGAAATTTCCCGTGCTTATTAGTTTCAAAACCTTTTGAGAATATATTGGGGAAGGATTTTGTTTAACGGCCATTTGCAGACTATCATTAACCAATTTATTTCTGGAGTTTTTATCTGCAGCATTATCTTTTTCTAATTTGGGGTTTAGGATATCGAGTAATATTGTCTGCACACCGATATTCGCAAAGTGGCATGCTATGCGACTACCCATCACACCGCTTCCGAGAACTGCTACCTTTTTAATTATTCTATTCATTATGCGTAATTATATTATTTGTTCGCTCAAAAATTATTTCAATTTACATAGTCCTTAACTGATCAAAGCTTGTTTACTTGCTTTTTCAAATTTTTCAATGATCATTTCATGTGCTTTAATTAAATAAGATCTATCATTATAAATCCGCATCATCATAGCTGCACCTTCTATTGCACAAACAGTTTCTTTTGCAAAAATTTCTGCGGCTTCTTTACTATATCTTTCATTATAAATATTAGTAAGTGCACTTATCCAATCATCGAAGAATTGTTTGATAGGTTTACGGAATTCAGGAACAACATCATTTGTTTCCATGGCAATATTTGCCATGAGACAGGCACCTTCTCCATTGGCAAAAACATCAATACTTTTTTCACCCAGCAACTTCAGTTTTTGAGAAGCTGTTAATTCAGTATCGTAGGCATAAATAAAAACTTTATCGCGGTAGTGATCTCTCAAAACTTCAAGAACTTCTTTCATCAGATCTTCTTTAGAAGAAAAATAATGATAAATACTTCCCTTGAGCAAACCACAGGCATCACCAATATTCGACATCGTTGTTTTATGATAACCCTGTGTTCTGAAAAGATTCAGTGCTTCCTTAATAATGGTGAATTTCTCTACTTTTTTAACAGGCATAGAACAAAGTTATGTTGTTTTTTGAATTTACCAAACGTTTGTTTGAATAAAGTTGCAAAAAAAAATGACCGGCTACAATTGCAGCCGGCCATTCGTCTATGATTAGTTAGTTCAAATCTTGATAAAATGGATCTCTTCAGCACCTGTATCGTCAACCAGTTGCAGTGTTACGTCAGTAACTTCCATTACCCTCCATGCATAAGTGAGCATATCCATCTCTGGACTACCGGTAATTGTTATGGAAACCTCTTTGTCAAACTGCTCATCAGACATGGTTTGGATCAACCAAACACCTGTGAAGGCTTGATCAGCGCTGGTTGCAGACATAGTTCCATTGCTGAAAAACTCGAAGGTAAATTCACCAAAAGGACCGGCATCACCATAAGTATCGCCGTAAAAATTCACTTTGTAGGTTCCGGGAATAACACTTGCTGCCTCTGTTATCGACATGTTATCCAATTCTGATTTTGAACAGGCTGTGAAAGACATTGCAACTACCAAAGTTGCCATAAACACTCTTAAATTCCGCATACTTAAATTTTTAATGGTTTAATTAATAAAACTGTTTTTAGTCGTGTTGCGTTGCATGAGTGGTGAGAGTGTATATTGTCACATTTTAGGGTAAATCATGAGAGCTTAACGATTAAGTAAGCCATTTTATGATGAATTAATTCAAATTTGTTAAAATATTTCACTTTTTACCCTGTCAGAGATAGGGATTTACAGAAATTTACTGTTAAAACCCTGACATTTACCTCACAACCATAACTTTTTTAGAATTTTTCAAAATGAATCTCCTCACTTGGAGTATCATCCTTAAGTTTCATAACGGTATCTGATAATTCAGTGATCAACCAGCTTCCATCAAGATTTTCCATTTGTTTATCACCGCTTATGGTAAACTCTATCTCTTTATCATAGGTTGGGTCATCATCACTACTTTTTACCATCCAAACTCCGGTGTAAATAGAAGCGCCTTTTGTGGCCGTTAGGGCCCCATCATCTGAAATATCAAATGTATAACCATCAAAGTCGTTGCTAACTCCATCACCGTTATCGTAATAATAGGTAACTCTCCAGCTTCCGCCAGCCAGGGTTTCCGCTTCGGTTAGTGTTAGATCTGATGGAATATCATCAGAACAAGAGGACAACATTAATACTGTTAATGCTGTGGCCAGGATCAAACTCATTTTTTTCATACGTTCAAATTTGGTTTTATAAATTATGTTTAATGTTTGCAATTTGAATACACAAACGGGCCTGAAGCGAGGATAGTTGCAGCAGAGTGGCGACACATAAATGCAGTTTCCGCGATATATTTTTATATCGAAGAACGGTGACTTATATCACAAACAGCGTATTTACTTAAATATTGTGGGAACAGAATATCTGAAAATTCGACTCTGGCAGCAACAACTTTTTTTGAAAATCAGAGATCCCAGCCTATATCTCTTCGAAAATATCGGGTATCGTAGTAAATTCTTCCGGCATTTATATAACAGGTTCGCAGAGCTTCAAACAAATCGGAACCATAAGCGGAGACGGCAAGCACACGACCACCACTTGTAATCAGGCTTCCATTTGCATCTAAAGTAGTACCAGCTTGGAATACCATACAATTTTCGGTGTTCTCCAATCCGCTTATCGATTTTCCTTTTTCAAACTGACCGGGATAACCATCGCTTGCTAAAATAACCGCTGCACATGCTCTTTCATCAATGGAAAGAATCTGATCTTTCAATGTTTCGTTATGAACTGCCATAAAAAGTTCAAGCAGATCGTTTTTAATTCTTGGCAATATCACCTGCGTTTCCGGATCACCCAAACGCGCATTATATTCAATAAGATAAGGTTCATCATTACAATTAAAAAGACCGAAGTATAAAAAACCCTTGTATTTAATGCCTTCTTTTTTAAGTCCGGAAATTGTAGGATCAATTATTTTTTCTTTCACCTTTTGCATAAAACCTTCTGTAACAAATGGCGGTGGTGACACTGCGCCCATTCCTCCTGTATTTAATCCTGTATCACCGTCACCGGCTTTTTTATAATCTTTAGATGGAGGTAAAATAAGGTAGTGATTACCATCCGTCAATACAATTACGGTTAATTCTATACCGTGAAGAAATTGTTCCACTACAACTTTATTTCCTGCTGTACCAAATTTTCCTGATAACATTAACTGCAACTCATTTTTTGCCTGCTCCTGATCGTTACAAATTACAACGCCTTTACCAGCAGCCAAACCATCTGCTTTTAATACGACAGGCAATGAATGTTCATTAATATAATTGGTTGCTTCAGAAATTGTTTCAGCGGAAAACTCTTTATATGCAGGTGTTTGTACCTTGTTGCGCAACATAAAGGCCTTAGCAAAAACTTTAGATCCTTCCATTTGCGCCGCAATTTTGGAAGGTCCGATAACCGGTATTGATTCCAAACCGGGGTAAGTGGCAAAATAATCAACCACACCTTCAACAAGTGGATCTTCAGGACCTACCACGATCATATCAATTCTTTGCTCCAGGGTAAAAGTTGCGAGTAAAGCAAAATCTGTTGCCCTGATATTTATATTTTGACCGCATAATGCAGTGCCTGGATTACCAGGAGCAATAAACAACTCTTCGCATTGCGGGGACTGTATTATTTTCCAGGCGAGTGCATGTTCCCTTCCACCTGAACCAAGCAACA
Source organism: Bacteroidota bacterium (assembly GCA_016706865.1). Lineage (NCBI taxonomy): Bacteria > Pseudomonadati > Bacteroidota > Bacteroidota bacterium. The sequence goes on from JADJIS010000001.1 coordinate 285,874, forward strand.
ATATCTTCATGAAACAAAGGTAAGTCAGCAAAGTGAAATGAAGGATATAGGCTTCGATTTCATTAAAGGGAATTTCTTACATCGGATAGTATATTTGCATCTCTTTAGTAATAGTGATATTGAGAAACAAGTATTTTATTTCATAAAATGAAGGTAACCGAACATATAAACAGGGCCGATAAGACCTTATTATCTTTTGAGATATTGCCGCCTTTAAAAGGCAAAAGCATACATAATATTTACGAGGTTTTGGATCAACTTATTGATGTTAATCCCGCTTTTATTAATGTTACCTATCATCGAAGCGAATACATTTATAAAAAAAGAGGTGATGATAGATTTGACAAAGTATTTATCAGGAAACGTCCCGGCACTGTTGGAATTTGTGCAGCTATACAATTTAAATACAAAATTGACGCTGTTGCGCATATCATTTGTGGAGGATTTACAAAAGAGGATACTGAAGATGCATTGATAGATCTTAGTTATTTAAATATTGATAATGTTTTATTGTTGCGGGGAGATGCCTCCAAAAACGAACGCGATTTTATTCCTGAACCGGGCGGGCATAAATATGCGGATGAATTAGTTTCTCAGGTTGTAAATATGAATAATGGAATTTATTTAGAGGAAGATTCTATTCAGGGATATAAAACAGATTTTAATATTGGAGTGGCCGGATATCCGGAAAAAAATTTTGAAAGTCCCAATTTAAAAAGCGACTTAAAATATTTAAAACACAAGGTTGATCAGGGGGCAGATTATATTGTTACACAAATGTTTTACGACAACAATAAATATTTTGATTTTGTAAAAAAATGCCGGGCAGAAGGAATAACGGTTCCAATTATTCCCGGTATTAAACCTATAACCGGAGCATCACAAATACAATCAATACCCAGAACTTTCCATGTTGATATTCCGGAAGAATTAAATGATATGATTGATGCATGCACCTCCATAGAAGAGGTAAAACAAGCCGGTGTAAATTGGTGTATCGACCAATCCAAAGAATTAGTTCGACATGGAGTTCCCTGTATACATTATTACACCATGGGTAATGTTGGAGCTATGCGGAAGATCATTAAGGAGGTTTTTCCATGATGGTTTAGGAATTGGATTATTGAAAATAATTAGTGCTATATTTTATCCTTTATATTGATCAAATAAATTGATTGATTATTAACATAAATTTATAAAAAGAAATTCCACGCAAGACTCTGTAGTGGTAATTTTTTCAAAACCTCTCCCTATACAGATTACTCAAACCTCGGGCAGGTGTGACATTATTATAATATTATCAATTGACACAATACATAAACCCCGGGTAGGGGTGACATTATTATAATATATACATAGTCACAATTCGCAAACCCCGGGTAGGGGTGACATTATAACCCATCAATGACACAAATTATTCGAATATCTCAAAAATCAATCCATTGAAATAAATTTCTTTCCTCAAATTCAATTTGAAACGACTTCAATAATTCTATGTATTCCTCTCGGAATTTTTTACTTTGATGATGTTGTTCTTGATTTAATATGTAATCATAAACATTGGAAATTTGAGAATGAGAATAAGAAAATGCACCATAACCTTCTTGCCATGAAAATTTACCATCAACGAATTTTTGGTCATTAATAAAATTTGATGAATTATTTTTCATTTCCCGCACAACATCTGATAATGCCATAGAAGGTTTTAAACCAATAAAAGCATGAATATGGTCAGGCATTCCATTTACAATTATTGATTTTTGGTTTTTTTCGGTGATAATTCCAGAAATGTATTTGTGTAATTCGTCTTTCCAAGATTTTTGGATGAGGTTTTGACGTCCTTGAACAGCAAATACAACTTGAATGTAAATTTGTGAAAATGTTCGTGACATAAATAAGTGTTTAGATTAAAAAATAATGTTTTTAAAGTTTTTGAGATTAGCATCGAAGTTTTGAATTCAAATTCATGTTTGGTTTTTATTCGATGATATTTTTGTTATGGGATATAATACCACCCCTACCCGGGGTTGTGGTAAACTCTCTCTGTTTGTATTATAATAATGCCACCCCTACCCGGGGTTATGGTAAACTCTCATTGCTTGTATTATACTAATGCCACCCATACCCAGGGTTGTGGTAAACTCGCGCTGTTTGTATTATAATAATGCCACCCCTACCCGGGGTTGTGGTAAACTCTCATTGCTTGTATTATACTAATGCCACCCATACCCAGGGTTGTGGTAAACTCTCTCTGTTTGTATTATAATAATGCCACCTATACCTGGGGTTGTGGTAAACTCTCTCTGTTTGTATTATAATTATGCTACCCCTACCCGGGTTGTGGTAAAGTCTCTCTGTTTGTATTATAATAATGCCACCCCAATCCAGGGTTTTGGTAAACTTTATCTACTTGTATTATAATAATGCCACCTCCATCCGGGGTTTTGGTAAACTCTATCTGCATTTATTATAATAATACCACCCCTACCCGGGGTTGTGGTAAACTCTCTCTGTTTGTATTATAATAATGTCACCCCTACCCGGGGTTGTGGTAAACTCTCTTTGCTTGTATTATAGCTCCTACCTGGGTGTGGTAAATCGCATTCGTTTACTATTTCAATAATCCAACCTTAACATGGGTTGTGGCAAATTTTTTCCAATTTGTATTATTATAATAATGCACACCTATCTGGGATTGTGGTAATTCCATTTGACTTTGCACTCGAAAATATAATCCCTATCAGAGGTTGAAGCAAATAACTTATTTCCTTAAATTATATTATTTTGAATTGAAACAATTGCAAATCTTGCAATTGATAACACAGAATATTGAAAAGTTAATCCGAACTTTCTCCTTTATTGTGTAACAATTATAAAAAAAATCAGGTGCCGGCTTTGATCTGAAAAATATCAAACAATTTAATGTTTGAGTATAAAAAAATAAGTTGCATTTTGTTTGTAAAGGATCAAAATATTTTATGCAATTATTATTGCAGATGCAACTGAATCAGGAAATACATTTCATATTAAATAAGTGATGTATAACTTAAAGAGTAATTGATGATGCAAAAACATCATTCATTACGATGAAACCAATTTCAAAAAACATTGAATGGTTAAAACAAAGGATCAAAGCCGGATACCTGATTAAAAAGTATATGAAAAGCCGATATTCGGATTCAAAAGAATCATGTCCCAATCGAGTGGGACCTGTAATCTTTCGCTTAATTGGCCTATATCGGTATAATTATAAATTTGGGTTGATAATATGTCTGCAGTTTCGCGCATAGTATTTAGATCTAATATCAAGGCTGAATTTTCCCCAACTTTAAATTTAATTCCCAAGCCAATATTAGACACAAATCCTGCACTCACCTCATTTTCAATTTTAATACTACTTACAGGAGAATTTGTGAAAATAAGTTCCTGGTCGGGGAAATAGGCCTGAGTACTTCCTGCCTGTAATTTTGCATAAAAACTATTAACAACCCCCTGGCTTATGGGTATTTCAAAATACAATCCTGTTAAAATCCCAAAGGAAAAAAAATTGCCTGAATTAAAACTACTCAGGGTATATGTTTCCAGATAGAATGATTCTTCGGCAGAACAACTTCTTCCATATAAAGTTGTTATCATCCCCAACCATTTCTTTTTTATAATAATATCTGCACCATTCAGAAATCCGGTGGATTTTGCATCTACACTGGAAAGTTCATTGTTAAATCCCGGGAGTTCAAATGGATAACTTTGAAAAACTGCTCCTGCTTTTAAATTTGCGGAAACCTCTATTCCATCCTCATTTGCAGTTTGAGCGTAGGATAAGGTCGGGAAAATAACAATTGCGGTAAGCCAAATAAATTTTTTCATAAGTCAATTTTCAAGTTGAAAACAAATAAAGAAATAACTATCTGATGTATATAATCTATTTAAAACAGGGTCAATTGCTACCGGCCATGTTAGGTTGGCATTATACGTATTTGGTTTACCCTTATTGGGAGAATCCATTTCCCATAACTGGTTGCCTGTAAATATATCAATAGCGTGTAGTTTTCCATCACCATAACTGCCGTAATATAATACACCATTGAAATACACCATATCGGAAGGAGTAGCACCGGCATCCTGGTTATCCCATATTACAGATCCGGAAACAGGATCCAGTGCATAAATACTTTCGTAACTTGTTTTCACAATTAGTTTATTTTCCAACAGCATCAAATTCCCCATCAATAAATCTTCCCCAAACCCTGTAAATAATTTTTGCCAAATAGTTTCACCGGTTTCTGCATTCAAACAAAAAATATTGAAGGTACCCTTAAAATAAATTTTTCCATCATAAAATAAAGGTGGATAAATTGAACTGTTCCCCTGTGGATCTAAATCTTCCACCATCCACAAAATAGTGTCGGCAGTCATATTATAGGCATAAAGATCAATTTTGCCTTCATAAGGTGAAGTTCTGTATTGTCTATTTTGAAAATACAGAATCGTATCATTATTTATATCTACTACCGCCGTTGGAGGATAAAGTCCCACGGAAAAATCATCCACCATATCAATAGTAAAAATCGTATCCCAAATACCGGAATAAATATCTGTCATAACAATTGCTCCGGAATAAAATGGATTTATTCCGGTTAAGTGCACATGGAAAATTATATTATTGAAGTGGGTTATTTTTGGCATCCTTCCATCAGGACATTCATAATGCCAAAATATACTTCCATCATTAAGATCTACCACCCTCGGATCGGAATTGCAAAGTGTTACATAATAATGATCATAAATATAACTTCCATTACCTGCAACAGTACTTGGATTTGTACAATTAATTTCAAAGGCGGCATCTGTTTGCCAAATAATATTTCCTGAATCCGTCTCCGCAAATTTTAAAAATATGGGATCAAATTGAGCCAAATTCTGAGAACTAAATAGCACTCCATTGTTAAACACCAAAGGTGCAATACAATTTTTTTCCATCGTATCTTCTGCAAGTGGAATTTGCCAAACTAAGGGTATTGGAGAAATATCTTCATTGGAATTTGTAACAGAGTAATTTTCAAATTCTACTTCCTTACATCCGTAAAGAAGTAGAATTAAACTGTTTAATATGATTATAAACATTCTCATATTATCTTTCGGGGGTTGCAAAAAATAACCCATGATTTCCTTCGAATAAATCGTCTAACATTTGGCGTGTTTCAGAATCATTGCGGATACTGAAATGGTTTGATCCGAACATTTTTCTACTGAAATCCGGCAGAACATCTATTTGACCCAAACATACGCTAGCTGATTCTGCAAGTACCACGCCGTCAGATTCCTTATAGATCCAATTATAATTTGTAGTTGTATAACAATCCGTATCGAAATCTTCTGTTGCACAGGTTCCGTCCGGTGAAGCCGGATATTCTTCGTCTGTAAGATCACCTAATGGACCGTCATCAATACAATAACAAGTTTTTCCGTCCTCTACTAATACATTGGCACCAATAAATCCTTTCCAATTAGTATTTGCGTCCATGAACCAATCGTAACCTTCTTTATAGGAATCGCGAATAAATGCAGATTCTTCATAATCATTGGTAAGATCCAACGCACAAAAGATCGTTAAATAACATCCCAAAGTGGTAAGGTCGAATCCATATATAATATCGGCATAGGTTTGTGATAAATTATCGTAGGAAATATATTTTGAATAATACAGATCGGTCATAACATTTGCATAGTCGGCAAGTGTATTATCGCCTCCTGCGCCAAATGGATCTTCACCATACGTTATCACGTTATTGGGTTCATGGCCGTCTAATAAATGGACTAGTGTATTCCACATTAAAGGTTCGGTTTCAACTCCGTAAAAACAAACATAGGGAATTTCCGGAACAAATGCATTTAATTCCGCCAATTGCTCGGAACCAACTTCATAACTCTCGGTAATTCCGGAAAAATAATCTTTAAATAAAACGGGGGCAATATTATTTTCAAAGGTTCCGCAGAAGAAGTCGCTGAAATGCCCGATGCTTGTTGTGTTGAGAAAGAGATCCAGAAAAAAATTGCTTTCCACATATTCGGCAACCGGCCCGGCTGTAAGTGCCATACAGGTTGTTCCGGCCCAGGTCATTAGCTCCTCTTTATTATTTAATACCTGTGCACCCTGATTAGATGATCCAAAAGTAACAAGCCCTCCAAAGCTGCGCGGTTCAGGACCCCACTCACCTGTAAAATAAGAATAGTCGATACGTCGGGAAACTATTCCGCCCTGACTGTGCCCGATAATAATTGCATGGTCGTCTGCTTCATCAATCGCCTCCAGATCGCTGCGCAATTCTGCAGCAGCAAAATCAAGTGAAACATCGGCATAATCGGGGCGACTTGAATTAATTCTATATTCAGTTGCTGCATATAAAGAGGCCTGACTCCAACTGATACCAACAGTTCCGTCTTCATCACCTTGTCCGCCTAAACCATGGATAAAAAAAACTTCACGATCTTCCAATAATGAAGGAGAAGCCCAAACATCCGCAGTATAGTTTGCTGGTATAAATTCTTCAGGAATTGTGCTTAATACTTCAATACTGTAGTCTGGAACACAATCCATATCAAGTTGTGCAATACAATTTGCATATAATAAAACCGATAAAACGGGTAAAATGATCTTTTTCATAAAATTTGTTTTTAGGGTAAATCAATTTTTAATAAAGGTTTCCGAATAATTAACAGTATCTCCTATTAATTTGAGGATATAAATTCCCCTATCAAAAGAACTTATATTAACATTAAATTCGGTAACGCCATCTATTATAGGGTTTTCAAGTTTTAGTCGCCCGGTATTATCATATACATATAATTTAAGTCCGGAAGCACTTTCAGGAAGCCACACTTTTATAAAATTATGCGCGGGATTTGGAGAAAGATTAATCCTGTCGACATCCTCCACTGCCTCTTCATCTTCCTCTTCAGCAAATTTTCCAGGGCCGTAATTTGTGAAAGTATAACTTGGGTATTGCACTATTTTATATTCCTGAACACAATTAGCCGGGAAACGATCATCCCATTTTTTTTCTATAGTGTAGGATGGAACAATTTTTCCCGCAGCATTCATACGAAATCCTTTTTTTATGGAATAATTAAATGTGCCATCACTTTTGTACATGATCAATTCATTTGATCTTTTCGCATTATTAAAGATCATCTCCATAGAATCGCGCGTAAATTTATTATACCCGGAACCGACGTTGGAATAAACAAATCCTGAATCGAGCATTTCACGTTTTAATGTAGCTGTCAACTGTATAAAGTCAGGAATAATATCAGCACTATGTTCGGTGAGATAATTTTTAATCGCATTATAATTGCTTCTATACATACTGCTGTGAAGCTCGTTCACTAGTAAATGATTAAACCTATCGTAAACCTTTATTCGCGATTTATCAATAATTGTTTTTACCGGTTTTGTCATCCAAGCTTCATAAAGATTATTTTCCTGATGATAAATGGTAGTTTTCAGATCATTATTCGTGTAAACCAAACGAACAATACTGTCTCTGGTGATCTCCGGTAATAAATTAACTTTTTCCGTAATAGAAAATGCATTAATAGAATCGGAGATAAGGTAGAACACCTTTGTTTCCGTGACGTAATTAATAGAACTTTTAACAGTGCCTTGTCCATTTGAAATTTTAAATTGCAAAATCAAAAAGGGGATCAACAAAAAAAGTGTTTTAAATTTTTCGGGTGGGTATCGCAAAATAAATTCCAAATTGCGATTCGCCGGGTGGTTTGAATACAAACCAATAGCAAGTAATTTCATGTAATTGAATTTTAGGGTTAAACAATTACTTGCAAGGCTAAAATTGTTTTTTTAGAAAAACAAATTATTTTAAAAGTATTTTTTTTATTCAATAATAGCAAGTGAGTAGGCGATTAAAAAAAGTTGAGCGATTAGGAGGAAGGAGGAGTGAGGAGTGAGGAGAGAGGAAAGAGGAGTTTAAATTTCTGACGAAATTTTGGGTGTATGCCGTTAGTGAGACCCTCGCTAAGAGCGAGAGCCTCACTATCTCCGAATTAATGCAAATTCCACTTTTTATTATTTTGATAATTGATACTATAAAAGGAGAAAGGAGTTTAAATTTCTGGCGAAATTTTGGGTGTATGCCGTTAGTGAGACCCTCGCTAAGAGCGAGAGCCTCACTATCTCCGAATTAATGCAAATTCCACTTTTTATTATTTTGATAATTGATACTATAAAAGGAGAAAGGAGTTTAAATTTCTGGCGAAATTTTGGGTGTATGCCGTTAGTGAGACCCTCGCTAAGAGCGAGAGCCTCACTATCTCCGAATTAATGCAAATTCCACTTTTTATTATTTTGATAATTGATACTATAAAAGGAGAAAGGAGTTTAAATTTCTGGCGAAATTTTATTGCGCGCATTATTTGTTTTCCTGATTCTTGATGCTTGATACCCTTAGGTAATACCGTTAGTGAGAACCTCGCTGAGAGCGAGAGCCTCACTATGTCTTAGTACGGATTCACGATTGCCGATTCACGATTCACGCGTCTTCGTCCAATTCTTTCAAAATTTTATTTACATCTTCTTCTGTTGATGTTAATTTTGATTTACAGATCTTTATAAGGAGAGCAGCGCGTTTTACTTTTTCTGATAATTCGTCAACAGATATTTCACCGTCTTCAATTTCAGCAACTATGGTTTGAAGTTCTTCGAATGCTTCGGTATAATTCATTTTATCTTTCATGTTGATTCGCCCTCTTTTATTTTATTAACGGTGCTATTTATTTCGCCGTTCAAAATTATCGTTTTTATTTCATCTCCTGCATTTAATTCAGATGTATTTTTTATGGCTTTTCCTTTAAACAAGGTTATACTATATCCCCGCTGCAAAACTTTTTTAGGGCTCATATTGATCATATTTTTTTCCAGATGATCGAGTTCCAGATTTTTATTCTTGACATAACCTGATAACAATACCTGAATTCTACTATTTAGATTTTGGATATTTAATGCTGATGTTCTGCAGGAGGCAGTTGCATCCTTTTGCATATCTGCCATAATTGTTGAAAGTGACAATCGTTCATTTTTAAATAAAAATCCGGACTGTTGAACGATACTGCGTATTTGTTCTTTAATGATACTGTTATTGGAAAGCAATTTATTTTCGACCACCGATCTGAATAGTTGGGTGTAGGATCTCAGTTTTATGTTTTGATCAGTTAATAATTGTTGCGATTCATCAATTATAAAATCTTGCGCCTTTTGTACCGGAACGGAAAAATTGTGAAATTTCTGTAAGAGATATTCCGCAATTTTAGTTGGGGTAATTGCATTTTCGTAGGAGATCATTTCTGATACTGTGAGGTTGGTAGCATGTCCTATACCCGTTATAACCGGAAGCGGAAATAAGGCTATTTCTTTTGCGAGGGCATAATTATTATAACAAGATAATCCAACATCTCCCCCACCCCCTCGAATTATTGCAACTACATCAAAATGTTGTTTCACCTTTTTAATTCTGGATAATTGCCGGCTTATGGAAGGAATGGCTTTTTCACCCTGTAAAACTGAAGGAAAAAGCATGTGAAAAAATTTATAATTCCAATTGTTAGAATCTAGCACTCTTGTGAAATCGGCATACCCTTTACTTGATTCCACTGAAATTATTGCAATACGTTTTGGCAATAATGATAATTTCATGGTTTTATTTAATCCGAAAATTCCTTCCGTTTGCAAACGCTGAATTGTTTCCTGTTTTTCCCTTTCAAGATCCCCCAAAGTATATCCGGGATCTATATCCATTATGCGAAGCGACAAACCATGTACAGGATCGAAGGTAATATTTGCCAGAAATAAAATTTTTATCCCGTCTTTTAATGGTTCCTGTAATATTTTTAAAAATGCATTATTAATTCTTACATAATCATCCTTCCACAAAATGGAACGTATTTGGGCAACTACTTTTTCTCCTTGTTTTTCTACTAATTCCGGATAACAATGTCCCGAATGCCGATAAAGATTGAGTTTATTCATTTCTGCCTTTACCCAAAAATCTGTTTTATAGCGCTCAGAAATTGTTTTCTGAATACTTTTGGTAACCTCCAGTAAGGAAAAAATTGTTTTATTGTTTAATTTTTCTGACATTTAATTTTTCTGAAAATGGAATTTCAAATTTATTAATTATTTTGAGGTTAATTATTTTTTTATTGCAAATTTCCTTTATGATGTTTTTTTGTTTTGCTATTTCTTATTTCTGAATGTAACTATATTTTCGAAATATTCACTTATTTAACGAACTCAATCTGTTTTACTTCAAACGCCCTTATGCCTCCATCAACTTCAATATGGAGCAGGCCATCTTCCCCAACACCTTTTATTACTCCTTTGAATGTAGTTCCATTCACAATAAAATTTTTATCCTCCCCCAAACCAAACAAATGTTTGTGATATAAACCATCTATTTCCTTAAAGTTATATCCCCTTAAAAGAAAATAATATTTTTCCAGTTTTGCACATAAAATTAAAAGCGTATCAGAAATATCAATATTAGCACTTATTAATTCCTTTAAAGAAATGGCAAATAATGTTTTTTCCTTTATAAATTCTTGATTGACATTAATTCCTATCCCTACAATACTATTTTCAATTGTATTAGCCCGAAAGATATTTTCGATTAAAACACCGGCAACCTTCCTATCCCCAACTAAAATATCATTAGGCCATTTAATGGAAACTTTTATCTTCTGCTCAGGTTGCTTGCCCATAAAGTATTCCACACAATCTCTCACGGCAAGAGCAATTGCCTTGTTAAAATAAAAGATCTGTTTCGGTTCCAAAAAGGTTGGGGAGAACAGGATACTTACCGCTATATTTTCTCCGAGTTCGCTTTTCCAGGTTGCTCCGAGTTGTCCTTTTCCTGCAAATTGATCCTCTGCAAATACCAATAATCCTTCATTTGGACGTTTATCAGAATTGAGCAGCTCTTTAAGATAGGTATTAGTGCTATCCACCCTGTCGAGATGTATGAGCTCCTTTCCCAGGAATACCGTATTTTCAAGAGCCCGCAAAAGAATTCGTAACTTTGCCATTCATTACAAAGTAAGTGAGAAAAAAAACAAAGAAATTAGAGGAGGCACAATATTCGTTGACCGATGCCGTCATTGAAAGTATTCAGGATAAAAAGGGTGAAAATATCGTTCATCTGGACTTAAGCAGTTTAAATGATGCTGCAACAGACCATTTTATCATTTGCCACGCGGATTCAACCACGCAAGTTAGAGCTATAGCAAACCATATTGTAGAAAATGTGTTTGAGATTACAGGCATGAAACCTTTAGGAAAAGAGGGTTTTGAAAACTGCGAATGGGTATTGGTGGATTATATGAATGTAGTTGTTCATGTTTTTTATCGTGAAACCCGCAATTTTTATCAATTGGAGGAGCTATGGCACGATGCCTTAGTTAAAAAAGTAAGTTAAAAGAGATTAATAATTTCGATGAGTACAGAACAAAACAATCAAAACAAGAACAAACCGACACCGCAAAAGAAGTTTAATTTCTATTGGATCTATGCAGTGATAGCAGCAGTTTTAATAGCATTTATGTATTTTCCGTTTGAAGGAAACCCTGTGGAATTAAAGGATATTAAGAAATTTAATACCGAAATGCTTCAAAAGGGTGATGTTAATCGCATTGTTATCGTGAATGATGATTATGCCGAGATATACATTAAAGCAGACCGTTTAACGAACGAACCCTATAAAAAGGACAAGGTTCCGGAAAAAGGTGCCCAGTATAAATATAAGGTTACCACACCGGATGCCTTTATTAATCAATTGAACGATTGGCAGGCGAGCTGGCCTGAAGAAAATAAACTTCAGCCGGAAAGTGAAGAACGCACTAATGTGTTGATGAGTCTTTTGAGCTGGATATTGCCTTTTGTATTGATTCTTGGTATCTGGATCTTTATTATGCGCAGAGTTACCGGTGGCGGTGGCATGGGCGGCGGCGGACAGATATTTAATATCGGTAAGTCGAAAGCTAATCTTTACGATAAGGACACCAAGGTGAATGTTACATTTAACGATGTTGCCGGATTGGATGAAGCCAAGGAAGAAGTAATGGAAGTAGTGGATTTTCTCAAAAATCCTAAAAAATATACCGCTTTGGGCGGAAAAATACCGAAAGGGGTGCTTTTAGTAGGTAGTCCGGGAACGGGAAAAACGCTTTTAGCCAAGGCTATGGCTGGTGAAGCGCAGGTTCCTTTCTTCAGTATTTCGGGTTCCGATTTTGTGGAGATGTTTGTGGGAGTAGGTGCGAGCCGTGTTCGTGACCTCTTCCGTCAGGCTCGTGAAAAGGCCCCATGTATCATATTCATAGATGAAATTGACGCAATAGGACGCGCCAGGGGCAAGAATATGATCCAAAGCAACGACGAGCGTGAGAACACCCTCAATCAATTGTTGGTGGAAATGGATGGGTTTGGGACCGACAAGGGTGTAATAATTCTCGCTGCCACGAACCGTCCGGATGTTTTGGACCCTGCTTTATTGCGTCCGGGACGTTTTGACCGTCAGATCTCTATCGATAAACCGGATCTTGCAGGACGTGAGCAAATATTTAAGGTGCATTTGAAGCCTATCAAGGTTTCTCCGGAAGTTGACCCTCATAAGTTGGCGTTACAAACTCCTGGTTTTGCGGGTGCCGATATTGCAAATGTTTGTAACGAAGCAGCTCTAATTGCAGCCAGAAGAGGAAAGAAATTTGTGGAGATGCAGGATTTTAATGATGCTGTTGACCGTGTTATTGGTGGATTAGAAAAGAAAAATAAACTGATATCTCAGGATGAGAAAAAAATAGTTGCTTATCACGAAGCAGGACATGCAATTTGTGGATGGTATTTGGAACACGCTGATCCATTAGTGAAAGTGAGTATAGTTCCAAGAGGAATTGCTGCTTTAGGTTATGCTCAATATCTTCCAAAAGAACAGTATCTATATACCAAAGAACAATTGATAGATATGATGTGTATGACTTTAGGTGGAAGAGCGGCTGAGGATATCATTTTTGGAAAAATAAGCACAGGTGCACAAAACGACCTGGAGCGCATTACCAAAATGAGTTATGCTATGGTTACCATTTATGGTATGAACGAAGTGATTGGAAATATTTCTTATAACGATCAGAGTCAGGATTATCGTTTTGCAAAACCCTATTCTGAGCAAACTGCAACCGTTATTGATGAAGAAGTGCGAAAATTAATTGCTGCTGCTTATATCAGAACAAAGGAATTATTATCCACTAAAAAAGTACAATTAGAAATAATCGCCAAAGAATTACTGGATAAGGAAATTATCTTCAAAGCAGATATGGACAGACTTATTGGTCAGCGTCCTTTTGATGAAAAACATCATGAAGCGGTGAAATTGGAGGAGAAAGAAACGATAGTAATTTCAGAAAATGGAGCGGATCATGTTGTGCCTGAAGTGGAAAAATTAAAGCCGGAGGATACGGAGGTGAAACCTTTTTGAAGGTTGAACTAAGTGCTTAATAATATTAACCGACCGCGGCCGTTATTGCCGCGGTTTGGTATTTTTAATAGGTGGATTTGAGTGGGAGTTTGGGTAACATTGGAAGGGTTGCTTCGAAATTCCGGTGGAATTTCTCGCAATGACGGGTGGCCAATAGGAATTTAAGTTGGATAACGCTTTTTTAGATTGTTTATAACACAAAGCAATGTTTATTGGAAATAACTGAAATTTGAACTTTCATTCAGAAAACATTAGGAATAACCCGATAAAAAATTATATGGCAAAAATATTATCCGCCAAAGAAAAAATACTCAGCAATGTGCGCAGTGCCTTATTGCATCAAACAAAACAACCTTATGCAAATCTGGAAACCAACGATTCGTTTTATGCAATAGAGAACGAGGCACTGGAAATAATTTTTGCAGAGGCTTTTACGGCGGTTTCGGGTCAATTTGTGTTTTGTGAAAATGAAAAGGAATGTGTTGACACCTTAAAAGAATTGGTTACACAAAAAGCCTGGGCGCATATTGTTTGTCCCGAAAAACAATTACACGAATTATTCGACCGCAATCAGTTTATTCAATATGAA